>CAZOIM010000006.1:8816-26891 GCA_964579855.1 uncultured Ignavibacteriaceae bacterium
CCCCTTTCAATTGGACTAGTTCTGTACATGGAAGAAGCGGAAAAACTACAGCGCCCTGCAATCCTCGAGCTTAATGATATCCTCGGGGTACCGTTCAAGGTGCTCGATGACGGATTTGTCCGCGTAGTGGATTACATGGGTTCCGACGAGTCGATCGTGCAGGCGGCCAGGGTATCGTACGGCAAAGGGACCAAGAAGGTCCAGGAAGATCGCGGATTGATCCGCTACCTCATGCGTCACCAGCACACCACACCGTTCGAAATGTGCGAAATCAAACTGCACGTTCGCGTGCCCATGGATTGTTGGCGCCAATGGATTCGGCATCGCATGGCGAATGTAAACGAATACTCGACGCGCTATTCGATTGCAATCGATGCCGCCCAAAAGACTCTCTCTTCCGAATGGAGACAACAATCAAAAGACAACAAGCAAGGCAGTGAAGGCAATTTTGATCCGTCTCTAGGCGCGAAATTCACGGCACAGGAACAGGAGATCCAGGATCTCGCACGCCGGATTTATCAAGAGCGTGTCGAATCGGGTGTTGCAAGGGAGCAAGCCCGGAAAGATCTGCCTCTTTCAACGTATACCGAAGCCTATTGGAAAGTGGATCTACACAACTTGTTTCATTTTCTCTGGCTAAGAATGGATCCGCATGCCCAGTTTGAAATACGCTCGTATGCTCACGTCATCGGCAACGAAATTGTTAACCGCTGGTGTCCATTGGCGTGGCAGGCATTCCTCGACTATCGGATCAACGCCTCGTCGCTCTCGAAGCTCGAAATTGATATCATCAAGTCCATCCAGTCCGGCGACCCTGGACAAGCGAAGGAACTTGCCATTGAATTCGGCCTTCTTCCCCCTGATGGAAATCCTGTTAAACGAAATCGTGAGCGTGAAGATTTGGAATCAAAGTTGGCTTCGTTGAATATCCCCATTCCCTGGAAGTAACTCTTTTTAGTACAGCAGGCGCCATTTTGAAACTCATCGGCATTGCTGCCGTCAGCCTTAATCGAGTGATCGGAAATAATGGAAGGGTCCCCTGGGATATCCCGGAGGACCTCCGACGATTTATGAGACTTACGAGCGGAAACGCAGTCTTGATGGGGAGAAAAAGCTATGATTCGTTGGGCAAGCCATTGCCGAATCGCAGAAATGTTGTCTTAAGCTCGAATCCGGTTCTCGGAGTAGAGACTTATCCGACGATCGATGCGGCATTGGTAGCTCTAAAGAATAATGAAAAGGTGTTTGTCATTGGTGGCGGAGAGATTTTTGCAGCAATACTTAACAAACTCGATGCGCTGCAATTGACCCTCGTAGAAAGAATCGTTGAAGGCGACACGTATTTCCCGCCGTATGAGGAAGTGGTGAAAGCAGAATTTGCACTTGTATTCGAAGAGCAACACGAAGGATTTCGATACCTGGATTACGAAAGAAGGAAACTTTCTTCAGCCGTCTGAGAACTCCCCGAATTTTCGATTCCCGGTGCGCGGTGATTCCCGCAAACCGCGGTTGCTGAACTATTAATGTATGCCCTTCGCCAATCCCCCATCGACTAAGAGATTTGTGCCGCTGACGTAGCTTGCTCTCTCCGAGGCAAGGAAAGCGACAACTTCTCCAATTTCTTCAGGTTTGCCATACCTGCCGGCGGGGATGCTTTTTGTCTGGCCTGCGACGTATTCTTCCACACTCATGCTTTTGTTCGCTGCCCTTGTTTTGGAAAGAACTTCCTGTCTTTTCGTAAAAATATTTCCGGGACAAATCGTGTTGACGGTGATATTATGTATCGCGTATTGATTGGAAAGAATCTTCGATAATCCGAGAATGCCCGGCCGGATTGAAACAGACAGCATCAATTCATCGACAGGTTGCTTGGCAACAAAGGAAGTGATCGTGATGATTCGGCCCCATTTCTGATTAACCATCAATGGAAGAACCTCCCGTGTGAGCCGTACCATGCTCATCAGGGTGAGGTCATGAGCAGTTTGCCATTGCTCATCTGTAAGAGAGAGAATATCGCCGGTAGGCGGGCCGCCGGCATTGTTCACCAAAATATGAACTGTCCCAAATTTATTCTTCGTTTCTTTCACAAGATTTAGAATATCTGACGGTCTACTGACGTCCGCCTCGACAGGAAACACATCAGTGCCCGTTAACTCGTGAATCTCCGAGGCGGCAGCACGGATTGTCTCTTCGTTCCGGGAGCAAATGACGAGTTTCACTCCCTCTTTTGCTAGGGCCAGCGCACTTGCCTTCCCGAGACCTTCACTTGAGGCACATACAATTGCGATTTTGTTCCTTATTCCCAAATCCATAGGGATCCTCCGGCTACAATGACGATGAGTGCAACATAAGAATGAATCGAGTTCATTGTGTTTGGTTCACAAGGGAGTCTTGAACAATGCCGAGAATGTCGTTGGCAACGATGAAAAGAACTGAAGAATTTTGTCGCGGGGGAAGAGCCGATGACCATTCCCTGTAATTGTCACGAGGCAAGGCAACCACATTTTCCCCGATGATCACACAGCTATTGAAGACTGATGCCTCGTTCCTGCAGACGTTTCGAAACGATCGTGAGCACTTCAGGATAGGATATGTGCGTTCGTGAACCCGAATTCTGAATTGCCTGCTCCAAGGTTCCTTTCCTGTCGCGCAACCATGCCCAGACACAAAATCCCAGCCTGTTCCTGTCGTTTGGTTCCTGAGTTGGGACCTCTGCAACTGATTGATACGCTATTTTTTCGAGTGACTCGGCGGGAAACTCAACTACTCCTGACGGTGCCTTGGTTGTCATGGTTATCCTTGATGATATTTCTTAAAACTGATTTGGTGCATACGGTTCTTGCATCCAATATAGCGACTTTTCGGAAGGAAAAGAAAGTCGTCACGTGTGCGATTTTACAACCACGACGGTGACATCGTCGTGTTGCTCTGCTTCACCTTGAAATTCCTCCGCCGCTGTTATGACTACTTTTTGGAGTTGCTCAGCGCCCAAGAAACGTTTTTCCTTTACAAGCTTCGATACCGTTTCCTCGCCAAACTCTTTCCCTTGACGATTCATTGCCTCCGTTAGTCCGTCGGTGTAGAAGAAAAACAAGCTTTCGGACTTCAACGGCAGATTGATTTCTTCCAACTCGTTATCAAACAATGGTCCACGTTCGAGACCCAACCCGATACCGCCCCCTTCAAGGAACTTCAGCTTTCCGTTCAACCCGATAAGTGCCTTGTTATGTCCGGCTCTGCAGATGAGCACACGTTTCTTCTTCGTATCGAAGAGCGCAAGAATCATGGTGATGAACGATCGACGTTCGATCCCTTCGAATATTCTCCGGTTCACATTTTTCAACATCTCTTTCGGGGATGCGTACATATGTGCGGCCAGCTGCACCATTCCCTGCACTTTGGACATATAGAGCGCAGCCGACATCCCCTTTCCGGACACATCAGCTATGACAACGAGGAGCTTGTGAGGGGCAATCTGGATGAAATCAAAATAGTCTCCCCCCACCGTCAATGCAGGGATCGAGATCCCGGCTACTTCCAGACCTGCGACGGATGGATTTTCTTTTGGCAGAAGCCCTTGCTGAATGCGACGGGCAAGAGATAATTCTTCCTCGAATTTTTCCTTTTCCAGCTCCGACTTGTGCAGGCGCGAATTCTCGATAGCGATTGCAGCTTGCGCCGCCACTGTTGACAACAAATCAATGTCCTCTTTGGAGTAGACCTTTCCCGACATCTTCTGCCCGACATTAATCATACCAATAAGCCTGTCCTGCATAAACATCGGAATGGAAAGAACTATGCCGGCCTTCATGAGGTTCTGTTTGTCGCTCAACGCAAGGACAAAATTATCGGGCTCTTCCGCAAGAAGAGCGAACGACTGCGGGAGCTTTGTTTTACGGAGCAGCGCGAGGAGTCCGTTATATTCGGGTTTGAATTGGCAGCACCCTTCGTCAATATTCTGACTGACGACCGAACAACCTTCTGTGTCATCGCAGAGGATAATTGCAACTTTTTCGATATGCATAGTACCGGAGATCCGGTGGACCATCGATTCAAGGATATCGTTCAACCGCGTCAGGCGTGGTAATTCCTGGGTAAATTCAAGCAATGCTTTCTGATAATTATATCGTTCCTGGTAGAACGATCTGTCAATCCACTCCTGCATTCGTCGTTTGATGGGGTCGAACGCGAAGGCGATCACGATCAACGCCACAAGATTCATTGTGCGACTATCTTGAGATCCGATGACATTTGCTAGTAGAGTTCCGATCCCGTAAATGATGAGTAGATACAGCGCGGCCATCGTCGCAGTGACCATCCCATAGATAAGACTTCGCTTGATGATGAAGTCTATATCCATAAGCCTGTAACGAATAATGGCATACCCGAACATCACCGGGACAACGAGGAGGAATAAGGCGGGAGAGAGAATAATCGGATCGAGATAAATTGCGAATGGATTTTTCGCTGACACTATCAAGACGTACGCGAATGTCAAAATCCCACCGATGACGCCTATCAAAATCGGTTTGAGTTCTTTCTTGCGTTCTTTCTTCACGCGACGAATGTAGCTATCGATGAACACTATCAATCCTCCGATATACGTGACATATCGAAGATTGAATATGAACTGAGCATATTGTTTCATGAGTCCAACGACATGTTGTCCCAAGATTTTTCCAAGAAGGACGGAGCCGTCCAGATTGATCACCACAAGGACGGCGATGATGCTGGCAATATAGAGCAACACAGTAAACCAGATTTTGTCGTAGAGCGATCTTCTAATCGGGAAAAAGAGAAAAAAACGGATGAACACGGGCAATGAAAAAATACTTGCGATGATGAAACTCCCGCCGAGAAGTCTGACCTTCCACACCGGGTCAACCATCGGATTCAGATTCAGACTGGAAAGACCAAAGAAGAGCATTGTCAGGAAGCTGTAGTTCGCGAAAAGCCTTTGTGTTTTACCGTTGGGTCTCGTCATAACAACAACCAATCCGACAATGAGAAACATCAAGCCATACAAGAACTGGGCGAAGTAGGTAACGTTAAACGTTCGAAGAATCTGTACTTTCGTCTGAAATGTTATTCCTCCCCGTTCAATAGTGTAATCAATGTAATCTTCACTCTTAACCGCATTAATCCTCGTCTGTGCCTCGGCACTGCTTTTGAAAGGCTTCCCTCCAATTTCGAGAAGGAGGTCACCATTGCGTATGCCGGCTTTCTCCGTAACGCCGCCAGGCACAACCTGCTGGATCAGAAGTTTGGGCTTCAACGAATCGGACGCTATCCAGGCGCATTGATCGTTCCCAAGAACTTTGTAGACCATCAAGTCGGCAAAATTAACCGACGTGATGCCCAGGATAACAACAGCAGCCAAGGCATAGATCAATCGAATAAGTCGCGCCGAAAGTCTTTCCATCACATTCTTCATTCTCTTGCTTCCTTTTTTGGGTGCAAAGAAATCTGGAGCGACGATATGCCAATATGGCTACAGATCATATCCAATGCTGAAGTACGTGATAAATGGGCCATAACTAACCGGATTTCTCAGGATGTCAGTCCGGGTAAAGAAACTCTTCCCCACAGAAAACTCGGCAGGTCCTATCGGTGTATCCAATCCGACGGTGATGCCTACGCCGTGACGCAGGTCGATCAATCTGATAGCGTCGGGCGAAGGCCAAATCGCTCCAAGATCATACCGTGCTTTCAGATATGTATCGAAGAATATTTTGACCGGGAGTTTCCATTGATACTCGAGACTTGCAACAAAGATTTGCGTACCTCGTGAGTCGTTTTCCTGAAGTCCAAAGAAATTGTTTTGACCACCCAAAGAAAACTGTTCTGTGATCGGCAATGTTTTGTCCGCAATACCGACAAGGATTTTTGGATGAAATGTCTGCGTTCCGAATGCAGTCTGATAGAACTCATAGGAAAAGAGAAACTTTGTAAACCCGACCGATTGAATGACTTTGACCAATGCGGATTCATACGAAAGGTTCATCAGTACACCTTCCGTTGGAAATGGATATCGGTCCTTTGTATCGACGGTCGTCTTGACTTTGATCGAAGAAATGCCATAAAATTCGTTTCCAGGAAGCGGTTGTCCCAAGGAGTTCCAAAGCCATTGGTTTTCAACGCGCCCCTCCACTGTCATCGTGCCCAACCGTTCCAACTGGGTCCCAAATGCGGCGGACACGCCCACATGTTCCTCCCGGTATTCACCGGTGCGGTATCTATTCCAATGGATTTCATCGTGGGTGGAATCGTCGCCGTACGTGTAGAAATCATACAATTTGTAGTACCCTTTGAGGTTGAACGTGAGATAGGTATTGAATATCCTCGTCGCTTTGAATTCGCTGTAGTAGTTTCTGTTTCGAAGACCGCCGAAGTAGCCTGCTCCCAACTCGGAACCAATCCCAAGAAAATCTTCGTCCCTGATGTCGATGGAAGGCTGGATGTTGCGCTCGTTATCAATACGCATCCCAAGCCTGATTAGTTCCGTACTTCTTTCTTTCACATTGATGTCGACCACGTTACGATCTTCTTCCGTGTGCGTGTTTATAGACACCTGTTCAAACAGATTGGTTCCATTGAGATTCCTGATACCTTGTGCTACTTTTGCAACCTCGAATACGTCATCCCTTCCGAATGGCAATTCTCTCCATATAACATAGTCGAGCGTTCGTTTTGTACCACGAATATCCATGCGATAGATGCGCCCCTCGTCAATATCCAGCCCGGCGACTCCAGTCTTCGGCGAAAATGTGACATTTCGGAAATGTGCAAGTGAATAGCCTCGTTCACGGTAGAGCCTCAAGACATTCTTCAACGCGTCCCTGGTCTGTCGTGCGTCAATGTTCTTGTTGAGTAGCTGCTTGAATTGAGCCAGGATCGTGTCGGACGGAATCAAGCTGTTCCCACTCACCGTCACAGATGAAAGGACCGGATGCTTCGTTGCTTCGAATGCAACAATCGATGAATCGGGATACTCGGCGACATTGGCATCGATGACTTGAAACTTTCCTGTATCGTAAAGACTGTCAATATATAGTTGTAGCGAAGCCTGTGCTATTGCCGAATATGAAGAATGATCCAAATGCCAGGATTTAATGGAAGTCGAATCGCCTTCAAACTTCGGATTCAAAATATGTTTGTCGACTCCCATCCTCGCCTGCCACTTGCTCTTCACTCTCGCATTGATCTCGGGGATAGCGGAATCTGTTGCCACTTCTCCCCTGAACATTACGTCGTCAAGTCCTGAAAAGTCCGACGACAAATGTTCTTCGAGATTCGGTTGGATGACGACATCAGCTTTTGCAAGTTGTTCTTTGTTGGAAGCCTGCATCATGATTCCCATGATTTGATCACCCACTTCCCAGAACTGAGAGAGCATTCTCCTTGTGCGCAATGGGCTTGTAACATCGACGGCGATAACGATATCAGCACCGAGGTTCCGGGCAACATCGACAGGAACATTTGCAATGAGTCCGCCGTCAACCAGTTCCATCGAATCGCTGCTCACAGGTGTGAACAGCAAGGGCACCGTCATGCTTGACCTCATCGCTTCGGAGAGGCTTCCTTTGTCAATGACGATTTGTTTGCCGCTGACAAGATCGGTCGAGACTGCACGAAACGGGATTCCCAGATCGTCAAAACCCGGACTAGGATGATACAGAGCCTGGAGCGACAAGAGATTCAGCAGGTTCGTCAAACGTTGGCCGTTGGAGAATGCCGAAGGGATTATTGGTTCGAATCCACGGAAACGAATTGCAAGAAAACTACGCTCCTCTTTGTTCTTTTGATCGAGAAACAAGTCACGCCGCGATGATTCATCCGAATAGGAAATCACATCCTCCCAAACAGTTGTGTCCACAAGCTGCTTGAGGTCATCGGCCGTGTAACCGGATGCATACAGACCTCCCGCAATGCTCCCCATGCTGGTCCCAACGATGAGATCTATTGGAATGTGATGTCGCTCCAAAGACTTCAGCACTCCAACGGCGGCAATACCTCTCGCCCCGCCGCCGCTCAAAACGAGCGCAACCTTTGGGCGCTTCACCGATTGTTGCTGGACAAAGTTCGGAAACTTATCTGTTGGTTCTGTGACTTCGGGCAGGATATGTACACTGTGAGCCTGAAGTTGTCCTCCGCTTTGCGCGAGACTGAGGGAGGAAAAGAAAACGAACAGAATCGAAGCGATTGAAACTTTTGAGGGAAGGGATTTCATGCGGCACGTTCATTTAATTAAAATTACCAAAAAGACGTGCGAATTGCAACGCGGCGATACCGTCATTGAGCATCTCCGACGATGTCGACCGTGGAATGAAGGAGGATTCGTTGCTTGATTTTACTCCAGATTCACATTAAGTTAGTTCGGTTCCGCGATGACGGCAACGCAATGTTCGATTTCACCATGTTCCTATGACGTTCCTGAATCCATTTGTACTGATTGGTCTCGCCGCGGCTTCGATCCCAATCCTCCTCCATCTTTTCAATCTTCGCAAGCTCCAAAAGATTGAATTCAGCACACTCACGTTCCTGAAAGAACTGCAAAAGACGAAAATCCGCCGCCTAAAGCTGCGTCAACTACTTCTCCTGTTCCTTCGGACGATGATCGTCGTTCTGGTGGTAACGGCGTTTTCACGTCCGACCCTCAGGACGTCGTACTTTGGAGGGCTGAATTCTCAGGCGAAGTCAACTGCGATTTTCATCATCGACAATTCTTTCAGCATGACATCGGTCGACGGAGAGGGACAGCTTCTCAAACAAGCGAAAGATGAGGCCAGCGGTATCCTCCAACTGATGAGAGACGGCGATGAGGTGTATGTCATTCGATCATCAGACGACAATTATGGTTCTGCGATTCGTAACTTTGCAGCCGCACGCGCAGAGATCCGAGGCATCGAACCTTCATTCTTGCACGGAACCATTGAAAGGTCGTTGCGTCTTGCCGCAAACCTCCTTTCATCTTCGAAGAACTTGAACAAAGAAGTATATGTTTTTTCGGACTTCAAAATGGGGGGACTCCGCGCTGATTTCCATCAAGAAGAAGCGGAGAACATTTACCCAGCCGGCGCGAGAGTATTTCTTCTCTCTATAGGCAAAAAGAACCGTGAAAACCTCACCATAGAATCCTTGAATATTGAGAACTCATTATTCGGCGTGGGGAACCCTTTCACCATCAAAGTCAAAGTTAATAACTGGGGGATGCAGGATCAGAAGAACAGTGTCGTGAGCGTCTTCGTGAATGGAAAAAGGGTCGCGCAAAAAGCTCTGGACATTCAGGCCCAAGGCAATACGGAGACCGAATTCGCTCTCACGCCCACTTCAACAGGGTACCAAGATGGCATGGTTGAGCTCCAGGATGATGATTTGGAATTCGACAATCAACGCGCATTTGTTGTCAACATACCGGAATATCTGAAGATCCTCCTTGTCGGCAACCCTTCCGATCTTCGCTATGTGAAGCTTGCGCTTTCAGCACGAACGGTTCAAGGTGAGTCGCCTCTTAAGTTGAGCGCTTTAACAGTGGATCGCCTTACAACGAACGATATTGAGTCGGCAGACGTGATTGTATTCACGAACGTACGGCAGTTGTCGTCAACACTGAGTTCGCAGGTGCGATCGTTCCTTGAGTCCGGAGGAGGCGTGGTTCTTTTTCCCGGTGCTTCGACAGACTCAGCATCATTTCAATCTGTTTGGACGAAGACACTGAATCTCCCTCCAATTTCTTCTGTCGAAAGTGTGAGGACTCAACCCGGCAGCCAAACTTCTTTGCCTGGCTTCGACCGAATCGACTTCCGACATCCTGTATTTGAAGGGATGTTTTCCGAGGAACTGTTGAATCGAGGATCATTCGGATCCGCGAGGAACAATGAACGACGTATTGAATCTCCTGCGATTTCGACTCATGTTCGATTTCAGCCCAACGTACAGTCAATCCCAATCATCACACTGTCGGATGGCACAGCGTTTATGCTTGAACAGAGAGTCAAACGCGGAATCGTCATACTGTTTAGTGTGTCGGCGGAGACTGACTGGTCAGATTTTCCCTTGAAAGGAATATTTGTACCGTTAATCCACAGCTCGTCAGTCTATGCAGCGCAGCAACAATCCACCGCTCCGCAGTTCACCGTAGGGCAAGAAGCTGATGTCAGCCTCAAGAATATCACAGGGGACAGAGTGATTGTTCAGAATCCCAACAACGTCGAAGTCGCGAGCAATGTTGTGAGATCAAGCGGCAGTACTGCTTTACGATTCCAGGAAACAACGATGCCGGGGATTTACTCCGTGACTTCGGACAATACGATTGTGAAACAATTTGTTGTAAATCTTGATCCAATGGAATCCAACACTGTACGCGCAGGGACCAGGGTTATTGAATCACTGATGCAACACCTTGGTATCCCGATGAATGCTGTGCGGACCATCGACAACAAAATCGATATTCAAAAGACTGTCGTTCAGTCTCGCGTCGGTATCGAGCTGTGGAAATATTTCATCGGTGCGGCGTTGTTGGTTGGATTGATCGAATCTGTCGTGGCCCGAACAACGAAAAGAGAGTCGAGCCACGAAGATTTTGCATCGAGAACCGCATCCAACGCCATTTCATGAAGCGCTAATCTCTTATGATAGAACTCGCTCAACTCGGAAAAGAACGGTGCATACTTGTGGGAGTCTCCACGAGAATTCTCACAAGGGAAACAACGGAAGAATCTCTCGATGAGCTTGCATTGCTTGCAGACACCGCCGGAGCTGAGGTTTTTGCCCGTGTCACGCAGGATCGTGACCGTTACGATGCCAGCACCTTTGTTGGGAAAGGCAAGGTCGAGGAATTGCGCACCCTCGTAACTGAGAACGCGATACCACTCGTCATCTTTGACGATGATTTGTCCCCTGCTCAAGTTCGAAATATTGAACGCGAGCTGGAATGCAAGGTGCTGGACCGGAGCGGCCTCATCCTCGACATTTTTGCCTCGCGAGCAAAAACGAACGAAGCGAAGACCCAGGTGGAACTCGCCCAGCTTCAATACCTGTTGCCCCGCCTCACCGGAATGTGGACTCACTTATCCAAGCAATTTGGCGGCGTGGGCACGAAGGGCCCCGGCGAGACACAAATTGAGACCGACAGGAGAATCATCAGAACCCGTATCGGACATCTGAAAGAAAAGATCGAGCGCTTTGGCCAACAAAGAGTGACACAGAGGAAGGGGCGAACGAAGCACATCCGTGCGGCCTTGGTGGGATATACCAACGTGGGCAAATCGACGCTTCTCAATCTGCTGTCAGGCTCAGACGTATTTGTCGAAAACAGGTTGTTTGCTACACTTGATCCCACAACACGGCTTGTTCCACTGTCTTCAAATACGGACATTCTGATGACCGACACCGTCGGTTTCATTCGGAAACTGCCCCACCATCTCGTGGCTTCGTTCAAAAGCACGTTGGAGGAAATCGGCGAGGCGGACATCATCCTTCACGTGAGTGACATCCTCAGCAAAACATTCCAGGATCAAATCGAAGTTGTCAGCGACACTCTCTCCGATCTCGGTGTCGCAGACAAGCCTACGCTGATGGTGTTCAATAAAATCGATGGATTGGTCGATCGGAGCATCATCGCCTCGATGTCGGAACAGTACCCCCATTCCGTATTCATTTCCGCAACGAGGGGGATCAACATCCTTGGGCTTAAGGAGGCGGTAACGAAGCTGCTTCGTGAAGAATTTGTTGACAAGACATTTACGATCTCACAAGGAGATCAGAAGCTCATCTCGTACCTCCATACCGCTGGTGAGGTTCTGGACAAGGAATACAACGAGGATTCCGTCATTCTTTCGCTGAGAATCAAAAAGAAGGAATATGAACGGGTGATGAGCGTGATAGCCAAAACGAAGCAACCACCTCCGTCTTCTTAAAACTTCTCTTCATTTGGCGGACGAATTATCGCTCGGATGTCTTGATGATTGTGGTCCCTTTGAACGCCTTCCGAAATTCTTCTGCGTCCGAAAGAGATCCTACGATATCACCCCAATGTATGGGAATGACCGCGGTGGGTAAAAAAATATTCGCCGCTGCAGCCGCTTCTTTTCCATCCATAGTGTATTTCCCGCCACAAGGGAGAAATGCGATATCGCAGGCAACCTTCCTCATTTCGGGGGTCGCGTCGGTGTCTCCTGAGTGATAAATCCTCTGGCCAGTCGAGAGTGTTATTCGATATCCGACCCAGTTATTGTGTTTTGGATGAAACTGCTTGCTCAAATTGTAGGACGCAATAGTTTGCACTTTCAGCCCGGCAACAACGTACGATTCTCCCGGCACAACAGGTACAACACTGCCTTTGAGCGATTTGGCCGCATCTTTAGGGGCAACAATAATCGTGGAACTTTTGGAGATTTTTTCAATGTCCTGCGGAGAGCAGTGGTCGTAGTGGGAGTGGGTAATAAAAATAACATCGGCAGGTGGTGATTGTTCGGAGAGTTTCCAAGGATCGATATAAAGTTGTTTGCCGTTATCCTCTATCCGAAACGAAGCATGCCCGAGCCAGTGTATGTGTTGATGCTCCATGATTCCTCCTTGCATCGGAAGAAAAGAGTGTACCGCGGTCACGATTCAATTGCTAAACATTGAACTCGTAACAATCTAATGATGGGACGAATGCGTCTTCAATTCTTCTTGGCCAATTTTGCTCTGGCTTTGGTAAATCCGGGCTTGAGAACATCATAGATCAATGCAATGCGCTGTTTGTAGGGGATGAACGCGCTTTTCATCGCATTGATCGTGAGTTTTTCCAGATCGTGCAGACTGAGCCCGAAGACCCTCGATGCAACTTCGAACTCATCACTCAATGTAATCATGCTCATGAGTCGATCGTCGGTATTCAACGTCACGCGGAACTTGTAGCGATTATAGATCCCGAATGGATGATTCTCGATCTTGTCGACGGCCCCAGTGTGAAGGTTACTTGTGAGACACATTTCCAACGGAATCCTTTTGTCGAGAACGTATTGGGCGAGTGTTCCCATGCTCAGTACTTCGCCATCCTTAATCTTCATATCTTCAATCAGTCTGGTTGCGTGACCAATCCGGTGAGCACCGCACCATTGGATGGCCTGCCATATCGATTCTTTTCCGAATGCTTCTCCCGCATGAATCGTTATGTTGAAGTTTTCCCGCTGGATGTAGTGGAACGCGTCGACGTGTTTCTTGGGGGGATATCCCCCTTCTTCGCCCGCTAGATCGAACCCCACAACTCCCTGTGCGCGAAAATCAATTGTTAGTTCCGCCATTTCTTGTGAGATTGAGGGGTCCATGTTACGCATCGCGCAGATGATAAGTCCGAAGTGAACACCGAAATCCTTCTTCCCGCGTTCTAGTCCTTTCAAGACAGCTTTCACGACTTTGTGCGTATCGAGACCTTTTTGCGTATGCAGAACAGGAGCAAACCGAGTCTCAATATACACCACACCGTCCTTTTTCATGTCCTCCAGAGTCTCGTATGCCGCCCGCTCGAGTGCTTCTTCAGTCTGAAGGACTCCGCAGGTGTGCTCGAACCCTTCCAGGAAGAGCGGCAGGCTTCCCCTTGTTGCGCCACGGTGAAACCATTCCGCCAACTCGCCGGGGTCGTATGTTGGTAATTTGTCGTATTTGGCATCATTGGCGAGCTCGATGACGGTCTCTGGACGCATGCCACCATCAAGATGATCGTGGAGGAGAACTTTCGGCAGTGTTCGCAAAAACTCTTTTTTGAATTTCATAGGAAATCACGCATGATCGTGGATGAATGTCGGTTTTTGGGAAATCAATTCAGTGTTCCAATTTCGGCTTCTACATTTCGAGTAAGGTTGCCGTCAAGGACCAGAACCAGCGATTTCTGGATATCATCGTACAGAATCCGGTCTTCGTCCAGATGTTTCACAAACTTCCGAACGTATCGATGAGCCGTCTCCGTCCCCCTGCCGGCCTTCATGCCGGATTTGGAATTCAGGGCTTTGGCAAAATCGAGACCTTGGCTGGCGCACAGTAACTCGATGGCAAGGACTGTCTGTGCATTCTTCAACACCTTCCAGGCTTTCTGTGCGCTAATCGATCCCATGCTATTGTGATCTTCCTGATTCGCGGACGTCGGAATGGAATCGACACTCGCAGGATGACAAAGCACTTTGTTTTCCGATACGAGTGATGCCGCGGTATATTGGGCGATCATCAAACCGGAATTCAGTCCCCCCATTTCAGTCAGGAACTTGGGCAAACCGCTCAGGGAGCCATTGACCAATCGTTCAATTCTACGCTCGGAAATATTTGCGAGTTCAGCCATTGCAATCGCGAGGAAATCCATTGCCAATGCCATTGGCTGGCCGTGAAAATTCCCTCCTTCAAGATGCACGCGGTCCCGGGGAAATATCAGTGGGTTGTCATTTGCAGAATTTATTTCAATCGAAACTTTGTCATACACATAGTCAATGGCATCCCGAGACGCCCCATGAACCTGAGGGATGCATCGCATCGAGTAGGCATCCTGCACACGGAGATCGTTAAACCGATGTGATTCGCGAATCTGACTGCCAGCCATCATCCGTCTCAGGTTCGACGCCACATTCCTTTGGCCCACATAGGGACGCAGTTTGTGAATCCTCGAATCATAGGGTGTAGTTGTACCGCGAAGAGCTTCGACACTCATGGCGGAGGCGATGTCGGCAGTTTTGGCCAACGTACGTGCGTGATGCACTGCAAGAGAGGCATAGGCAGTCATCATTTGCGTTCCATTGATCAACGCAAGGCCTTCCTTTGCGGTCAATCGCACCGGCTTGAGACCAGTTCGATTTAACGCAATGCCAGCATTTATTATTCGTTCTGAACGGGTCTTTCCTTTTCCTATCGCGTATACTCTGCCCTTCCCCATCATGGCGAGGACCAGATGGGCAAGTTGAACCAGGTCTCCGCTCGCACCGACAGATCCTTGTGACGGGATCACCGGCAGAAGATTCTTGTTCAGCATTTTAATGAGCAATTCGACAGTCTCCAAACGCAGACCCGAGTATCCTTTTGCGACCGCATTGATTCTGAGGAGCATCATTGCGCGCACAATTTCAGCCGGTAATGGATCGCCCGCACCCGCGGCATGACTCAGAATGAGGTGTTCCTGAAGTTTCTCTGTGTCTTTTTGATTGATCCTAACATTTGCAAATTCACCGAATCCCGTAGTGACTCCATAGACTGTTTCTCCGGATTCAACCCACTTCTTCACCAATGCACGTGCGGCAGTAATCTGTCTGGTCGCTTTCTTAGACAGATTAACTGGTCGATTGTCGTACGCAACCGAGCAAATCTGAGGTATCGTAAGCGAGTCACCTTCGATAGTGATATTTCTCGATGAAAGGTGTTTCAGGGTTGGGCCCAAAGAGAAGTGAGTAATGCTGTCGGAGAATTGCTCTTCAATTTAACAGAGGTATTCTACAAATACAATGACCTTGTAAAAAGGTAAAAGCAAGAATACAATTGACTTTGGGTCTTAATCTCTTTATCATTTGCCTGTTTAATGACGGGGTTTTGTAATTTCCTCACGGTTATTTCCCTTTTTCATTTTTACAAAACTGTCGTCTACTTACCTCGACGTTGTGAACAAACCCTAATTCTTCATTTTGACAAAGAGTATGGAACAGGAAAAAGTCAGCGTACTGATCGCGGACGATGAAGACCCGCTCCGCATGACCGTGGCGGCGTGGCTCAAGGATGAGGGGTTTGAGGTTGACCAGGCCGCAGACGGTGAAGAGGCAATCCGCAAGATTTCATCGAAGGATTATGATGTCGCAATCCTCGACATCAAGATGCCGGGAGCTAATGGACTTGAAGTGCTTCGATATGCGAAAAAGAATTCGCCATACACGGAAGTAGTTATGATGACCGGCATGAGCGATGTCGGAATGGCTGTGGAAGCGATGAAGCTTGGGTCGAGAGAGTATCTTACCAAGCCGGTTGACATGGATCAACTCGTACCACAACTTCGTGCAATGCTGAAGAAGCGCGACGCAGAGGAACGCATTCGTCGCCTCCAAACAGAACACACTTCCCGACTTCTTTATGACCTTCATAATCCAATCGCCGGGCTGAAACAAAGCATCGGCTATCTCTTGAAAGGGATGGCAGGTCCTCTCGGTGATCAGCAAAAAGAATTGTTGGGATACATGACATCCTCGATCGACAAGGTGATCGGACTCCTCAGTGATATGATGGATTTGACGAAACTTGAAGGGGGCCGGGTTCGATTGAACAAAGGCATCGGCACACTGGAAGCCACCATCAATGCTATGACGCATGAATTCAGGGTCCCGATCGAGTCCAACAAGATTACCCTGGATATCTACTTTGAACCTGATCTACCCCCCATTGAGTATGATTCGGAAAAACTTGCGCAAGTTCTTCACAATTTCCTGAGCAACGCCATCAAGTACACGCCTGCCCAGGGTGCTATCGTCATCCAGGTCCGCAAGGTCGCGCTCGTGTTGGAGGAGGGTCAACAACCTGCTGATTTTGAAATGGTTTCAGTATTCAACAGCGGACTGGGTATACCAAAAGAAGAATTACCACTGATTTTTGACCGATTCCGTGATCTTGTTGCCGGAAAGGATGACAAGAAGCGGAACACTGGTTTGGGCCTGGTCATATGTCAGCGGATTATCGAAGCACACGGCGGAAAGATTTGGGTCGAATCTGAAATCAATAAGGGCGCCACGTTCTTTTTTGCCCTCCCCATTCGCTAGACCTTTTTTGCTCCATTCGTCCTGGATAGGGGACGCACCTTCCGAGCTCAGACATGAAAAACGAATTGATCTCTATTCTTATCGTCGATGATGAAGAGTCCTTCCTCAGCCTTCTTCAGACAACATTAGCCCGCGAGGGGTTTATCGTTGATACTGCGAACGATGGAGTCGTGGCAATCAACAAACTCCAAATCAGACCATACGACCTGGTGTTGCTCGACGTAAAAATGCCCCGCGTTGATGGCGTCGAGGTACTCAAGTTTGCCAAAGATCACTATTTGGACACCCAGGTTATCATGCTCAGCGGCGTCAGCGATCTGCGTATCGCAGTGGAATGTATGCAAATTGGCGCCTACACATATATAACGAAACCGTACGCAGTGGATGAGTTGCTCGCGGTGATCAATCGGGCTCTCGAACGAAAGCGCCTAATGATCGAGAACAAAGTTCTCAAGTCTGAGCTCGCTCGCCATGCTATGTTCGGCAATATTGTCGGTACGAGCAAACCCATCCTCGAAGTGCTTCAAATCGCTGCAAAAGTCGCTCCCACGGATTCCAGCGTTGTCATCGAAGGCGCGAGTGGAACCGGAAAAGAATTGATAGCATCGTTTCTTCACCAGAACAGCCTTCGCAAGGACCAACCGTTCGTCGCTCTCAATTGTGCGTCCATACCTGAGACTTTGATCGAGAGCGAGCTCTTTGGGCACGAGAAAGGCTCCTTCACCGATGCGATTGCAACCAAGCAAGGTCTTGTCGAGATCGCGAATACCGGAACGCTCTTTCTCGATGAGGTCGCGGAAATCAGCCTCTTCATGCAGCCGAAACTCCTCCGATTTCTGCAGACGGGAGAATATCGTCGCGTTGGCGGAAACAAAAACATGAAAGCGGACGTTCGGGTCATCTCCGCAACAAACAAAGATTTGAGGAATGAAGTAAAGACAAACAGGTTCCGGGAGGACCTCCTGTACCGCCTCAATGTCATTACGCTCCATTTGCCAACACTAAAAGAACGCCCGGAAGATATCCCGGCATTGGTGGAGTATTTTCTTAAAAGCAGGGTGCGTTCAAAAGAAGTGAAGAAAATTGACCCAAAGGCATTGGATCTTCTTTCGAAGTACGAATGGCCCGGAAACATCCGCGAACTGGAAAATGTCATTGAACGTGCCGCCATACTTTGCCAGGACAATATTATCCGCATTGAAGATCTTGCGCTTCCTCTGGGCAGCAGATCTTCGGCGGATCGGCACTTGACCGATAATGTCGGCGGCATTCAGGTCGGCAACGCAGTCTCGATGAGCGATCTGGAAAAAGCTCA
>CAZOIM010000006.1:26991-38104 GCA_964579855.1 uncultured Ignavibacteriaceae bacterium
TCTCCGGACCAACGGGATTCATATCGATGTTGTCGCCTCCAGTCCATTGGTGCGTGCAAAGGAAACGGCGGATATTGTTCGAAGTGCGGTCGGCATCGCCAGACACGAATTAACGGAATTTCTCGTTCCGGGAACAAGAAAAAACCAGCTCTTCGATTTGCTCAATTCCATGAAGACCAGCTCTGTCCTTCTTGTGGGACACGAGCCGCATTTGAGCCAAACAATTTCGATCCTTCTCTCCGAACGGGACTCCCTTCCTATTGAAATGAAGAAGTGTTCGCTGGCATGCCTTATTGCTTCCGATCCGGTACGAAGCGGTCATGCCCTGCTCCAATGGCTCTTAACGTCAGAACAAATGGAGTTGCTGAATCATTGATTCCAATTGGTCAACCAAGTATCTTGAACCAGCAACTCGTGGAGAAAAGCAATGGAACTGAAGACTGTAAGAATTGACAAGCCCGAAGATACGAACTTCATTCTCGGTCAATCTCATTTCATCAAAACTGTTGAAGATATGCACGAGGCGGTCGTCCAGACCGCCCCGCAAATGAAATTCGGGTTGGGTTTTTGCGAATCTTCGGGTCCGGCACTTGTGCGTTGCACTGGGAATGATACAAAGTTGATCGAACTTGCAAAGAAAAATGCATTGCAATTGTCGGCGGGGCACACATTTATTCTCTTCATCGAGAACGGCTATCCGGTGAATATCCTCAATTCAATCAAAGCTTTACCGGAAGTCTGCAATATCTATTGCGCGACCGCAAATCCGGTCGAAGTAATTATTGCGGAAACTGATCAGGGGAGAGGCATCCTGGGTATTATTGACGGCGTGAAATCAAAGGGAACCGAAACTGAGGACGATATCAAGACAAGGAAAGAGTTTCTTAGAACCATTGGATACAAGTTGTAATAGGTAATCACACGAATTGAAAGGCCAAGACATGAAAACCACCCTCCTTTTCGTTCTTGCCGCTTTCTTCATCAGTTGTAAGTCGGACGAAGACCTGCGATCAATGATGAGGAATGAAATTGCCAAATCTTCCGCCAAAACCTTCTACACGAGTCAGGATGTCATTGGCCCATATTCTCCGGCAGTGCAGGCAGGTCCGATGCTTTTTGTGTCGGGTCAAGTTGGTCTCGACCCTCGAACAGGGAACTTCGCGGGCGATGATATAGAAAGCCAAACCAGGCAGAGTCTGACGAATTTGATGTTGATTCTCGCGAAAGCCGGATTCGATTCAAGCGACGTCGTTCAATGTTCCGTATATCTGAAGGACATGAAAGACTTCCAGCGAATGAACCTGATCTACGGTGGATTTTTTGTCGAGAACAAATACCCCACCCGATCGACTGTCGAAGTTTCGAACCTGCCAAGGAACGCGAAAGTCGAGATCTCCGCCATTGCGTTCAAATCGAGGTAAATGATTTTGCTCTAGCACCGAATTCCTCGCCCGATAAACTGCTGGTATATCAAACACTTGAGTAGTCTCCTGCTATGAAAACTCTCGTTGACAAGAAAAGAATCATCACTGCTCCTCGTGGCAATCAACTTTCGTGCAAAGGATGGTTGCAGGAGGCAGCGCTTCGGATGTTGATGAACAACCTCGACCCCGAGGTCGCCGAAAAACCCCAGGAACTCATAGTCTATGGAGGGACGGGAAAAGCCGCGCGCAATTGGGAATGCTACGACGCAATCGTTCATAGTCTGCGGAATCTTGAGAACGACGAAACGTTGCTCGTCCAATCGGGTAAACCTGTCGGCATTTTCAAGACACATTTGAATGCTCCGCGCGTGCTTATTAGCAATGCAATGCTCGTCCCAAAGTGGGGTACGTGGGACGAGTTCCGGCGGCTGGAAGCGCTCGGGCTTACCATGTACGGGCAAATGACCGCTGGAAGTTGGATTTATATTGGGACGCAGGGAATACTTCAAGGAACGTATGAAACCTTTGCTGCTTGCGCAGCCAGACATTTTGGTGGATCCTTGGCGGGACGCTTCCTCCTGACCGCCGGACTCGGAGGCATGGGGGGCGCTCAACCTCTCGCCGCGACGATGAACGGTGCAGCCTGCCTCGTCATCGAGGTCGACCGTGCAAGAATCGAAAAACGTCTGAGAACCAAATATCTTGATACCATGAGCGAGAGTCTCGATGAAGCACTCGCACTCGTCCGAGACGCAAAAGAGCAGAAGAAGCCGCTGTCGATAGGACTGTTGGGAAATGCTGCCGAGATTGTCCCAAAGATTGCCGCTGGAAAGTTCATTCCGGATATTGTCACGGACCAGACTTCAGCACACGATACTCTCAATGGATACGTGCCAGCTGGTATGTCCTACGCCAAAGCCCTTGAACTTCGGAAGAAGAACCCAAAACGATATATTATACTTTCGCAGGAATCCATTGTCGAGCATGTGAAGGGACTACTGAAACTTCAGAAAAGAGGCTCAATCGCCTTTGATTATGGCAACAATATACGCGGGGAGGCGCTCGCGAACGGAGCCAAACGTGCGTTTGATATTCCGGGATTCGTACCCGAATACATCCGACCCCTCTTCTGCGACGGCAAAGGTCCATTCCGTTGGGCGGCACTTTCAGGAGATCCAAAAGATATTCACAGGACTGACCGTGCAATCATCGAGGCATTCCCCGAGAACAAGCCCCTCTGCAATTGGATCGAAAAAGCGCAGAAGGAAGTCGCGTTCCAGGGATTGCCGGCCAGAATTTGCTGGCTCGGGTATGGCGAGCGTGCAAAAATGGGGAAGATCTTTAATGATCTTGTTGCACGCGGCGAGGTGAGCGCACCTATAGTTCTCGGAAGAGATCATCTCGATTGCGGAAGTGTGGCATCACCGAACCGCGAAACAGAAAAGATGAAGGACGGGAGTGATGCGATCGCAGATTGGCCAATCCTTAATGCGCTTCTTAATGCATCGGGTGGTGCGAGTTGGGTGAGCGTTCACCACGGCGGAGGTGTCGGAATTGGGAACTCCATTCACGCCGGGATGGTCATCGTTTGTGACGGTACAAAAGAAGCTGAGACGAGACTGCAGCGAGTCCTGACGTACGATCCGGGCACAGGCATTATGAGACACGCGGATGCCGGGTATGAACGAGCAATAGAAAATGCAAAACGATGGGACGTTAAGATTCCGATGCTTCGATAAACTGAGTACAAACTCTTCTCTGATACTTGCATGAAATTCTTGATTTTAGGGGCAGGCGGGATCGGCGGATACTTCGGCGCCAAACTTTCGGAAGCTGGAGAGGATATCTGGTTCATAGCTCGAGGAAAACATTTGGATGCGATGAAACTGCGGGGACTCGTTGTGAGATCTGCCAAGGAATCGTTCATCGTACATCCTCAGAAGATTTCCGGAACTGTGGCCGATGCCGGAAAGGTCGATGTGATTCTCTTTTGTGTCAAATCATATGACACCGAGAAAGCGGCCCACCAGCTCGCCCCTTCAATTACTGAGAACACGGTAATCATTAGCCTGCAAAATGGGATCGAAAATGAAGAACTCATCCAGCGAATTCTTCCCACCGCAAAAGTACACGCAGGCGTTGCCTACATTTACTCAACGATTACTGCCCCGGGCGAAATCACCCGTAATGAAGGCCCTGCAAAAATCGTATTCGGCCCGCTCGATAACCAGCCGACGAAGCGAGACCGCTCGATCCTTGAGCGTTTCGAACATGCCGGATTAAGTGCTGAACTCTCTTCAAACATCCGCCAGGAACTTTGGAAGAAATTCATCTTCATAACGGGAGTCTCGGGGATCACGGCTCTCACGCGGCTTTCACTTGGAGAAATGCTCGCCAATCCGGAAACCCGCGAACTTGTGCGGAGTGCCATGGAGGAAACGCGTGCTGTCGCGATTGCCCAGAACATACAGCTTGATGCCAATCTCATCGATACATTCTTTGAAACGCTCGGAAAGTTCAAGAATGATACTAGGTCTTCTTTGTATTTCGATCTCGTAAACGAAAAGCCGATGGAACTTGAAGCGCTTGCCGGCACTGTCGTCAGATTGGGTGAGCGCTTTTCCATACCAACTCCCATCCAAAATACGATCTACGCTTCCCTTCTTCCATACCATCGCAGGCACATTCAGCATCTGGCAGTTGGAAAGAATTAATGTGCCATGGGCAAGGAAGAGTCATCCAATCCCAACATCGGTTTGTGTCAATTCTGCGTTCATGTGCGAGTGACCCACAGCGCACGCGGAAGTGTTTTCTACTACTGCACATTGTCGGATTCCGATTCGCGATATGTAAAGTACCCCCGCTTGCCTGTCCAATCGTGCCCGGGATTTAAGAAGGATATTTCGCCAGATGTCCCCCGACAACCTTGATTCTTCAGCATTAACTTCGTTTCTTAATTGCAACTATTTTTTCGACGCTCCTGCTTCGAAGCCGAACCTCGCGTCCCATGCAACTCCTGATCAAAAACATACGTCAACTCGTCACAGTCAAGCGTGATGGAAGCCCATTTCGCGCGGGAAGCGCAATGCGCGACCTTGGTATCGTGGATGGCTCGGATGTCTTGATTGAAGATGGCTTGTTTCGATGGATTGGCCCTTCGGGAACATTAACGGGAACCATCGATGAGGATGCGGATATTGTTGACGCGTCGGATTACGTCGCTTTGCCGGGATTCGTTGATGCACATACGCATCTTCTTTTTGCTGGAAGCAGGGAAAATGAATTCGCAATGCGTGTGGAAGGAAAAACTTATCAGGAAATAGCAGACGCAGGAGGCGGCATCATAAGCACGGTCGCAGCGACCCGCAAAGCGACGAAAAAGGAACTCAAGAAAATCGCTTCGAAACGCCTCGACCGGATGATGCAGCTTGGGACCACAACCGTGGAAATCAAGTCTGGCTATGGACTTGACGCTGACTCCGAGATCAAGATGCTCGAAGCGATTAACGAGCTCTCGGAAGAGCATTTCATGACGATCGTTCCGACCTTCCTCGGAGCTCACGCTATTCCCGACGAATCGAAGAACAATCCCCAAGGGTACGTCGACCAGATTTGTGAAAAAATGCTGCCGTACATCGCCAAGCGGAAATTGGCCAGATTCTGTGACGTGTTCTGCGATTCCGGTTACTTCACGGTGGAACAATCGCGCCGGATTTTAGAGAAGGCACAATCTCTCGGCATACAGTCAAAGTTGCACGCCGATCAACTCACTCAGATTGGAGCTTCAAGACTTGGTGCCGAGTTGAAGGCAATCTCTATAGACCATTTGGAACAGATCGATGATGGCGGGATAGCCGCAATCAAGCAATCAAAAAGCATTGCGGTCGTGCTTCCTGGCGTTTCATTTTTCCTTCATTATGGTTATCCACCCGCAAGAAGAATCATCGATGCAGGGATTCCACTGGCAATCGCTTCAAATTACAACCCGGGATCGTGCGCGTCATTCTCGATGCCAATGATGATGACGATCGCGTGCACGCAAATGGGTATGACTCCTGAGGAAGCTATAACGGCTTCGACGCTCAACGCCGCCGCGGCATTGGGGGTGTCTGATTCTGTTGGCAGTGTCGAAGTCGGCAAGCAAGCAGACATCGTGCTCTTCGATGTAACGGACTACAAACAGATTCCGTATTTTTTCGGTAGCAATCTTGTGGCGAAAATCATCAAAAAGGGAACGATACTTGAATTCTAGCATCGTTGGGAGTCCTTGGTGATCGTCGTCGGCATTGACCTCGCGGGAAGTCCAAGGCGCAACACGGGGATTTGCATGCTTAAAGGAAGGCGGATCACTTCATTCGCCACCCTCTTCGAAGACAAACAGATCGTCAATTACGTGAAGCAAACGAGACCGGATGTCATAGCAATCGACGCGCCGCTCAACCTTCCTCCCGGCAGAAGAACCATCGAAGACAGGAATGGCGAACATTTTCGCCCATGCGATCGGGAATTACATCGAAGAGGTATCCGCTTCTTCCCCATCACGCTCGGTCCCATGCGCTCTCTGACAAAACGCGGAATGCATCTGAAGAAGAGATTTACCGGGCTCGGATTCAAAGTCATTGAAATCTATCCGGGGGCAGCCCAGGATATTTGGCGAATTCCCCGGAAGCAATTCGGTCTCACCCGGCTGCGGCATGGCATTGAACGTCTTGGCTTTAAAGGACTTGAAAAAGGAATGAACGGTGATGAATTGGATGCTGTAAGTGGAGCGATTGTGGGACAATTGTTCCTCAAAGGCAAGGCGGAGGTCCTGGGCAATTTCAGGCAAGGGGCCATCGTAATTCCGCGCACGACGAGAACGAACGTGAGAACAAAAGGAAAGAGCAAATGAACCAAATTGTTGAATGCGTTCCAAATTTCAGCGAAGGACGGGACGCCAATACGATAGAAGCAATCGCCCAGAGTGTCCGGAAAATCCGGAACGTGAAACTCCTGAGCGTCGAACCGGACAAAGACTACAATAGAACTGTCGTAACGTTCGTGGGGGAACCGTCGGCCGTTGTTGAAGCAGCATTCCAGGCCACCAAGGTTGCAGCAGAACGTATAAACATGAGATCGCACAAAGGAGAGCATCCTCGGATGGGCGCAACAGACGTCGTTCCGTTCATTCCCATTTCGGGCTTGACGATGGATGACTGCGTGAAGTTGGCAAGTGTGTATGGCAAACGGGTTGCGACTGAGCTGAAGATTCCGATATATCTTTATGAGTCAGCAGCAAGGTCTTCACAGCGAAGGAACCTGGCAGACGTTCGGAAGGGCGAATACGAAGGTTTGGCGGAGAAAATACGGGATCCTGCATGGCTTCCCGATTACGGCGAGGCTGTTTTCAATGCAACTTCAGGAGCCACGGTGACAGGTGCGAGGAAATTCCTTATCGCTTACAACGTGAACTTGAACACGCCCGACGACAAACTTGCAAATGAGATCGCACTCCGCATTCGCGAAAGCGGACGTGTAAAGAAAGATGAATCTGGAAAAACAATCAAGGATGAAAAGGGCGAATCGATAAAAATTCCGGGTACGCTGAAAGCAGTTAAAGCCATGGGTGTGTTCCTCGAGCGATTCAAAATCGCTCAAGTTTCCATCAACCTGGTAGATTTCGAAGTCACTTCAATGCACGATGCGTTCGAAGAGGTAAAAAGGCAGGCGAGTACGCTTGGAATCGAAGCCACGGGAAGCGAACTGGTCGGCCTGACGCCGCTCAAGGCAATGCTGCTTGCGAGTTCATACTATGCAAATGGAAAATCATTACCGGAGAAGGATGCCGTTTCACTTGCCATCGAAAAGCTTGGCCTAAGCCAACTTGAACCGTTTGATCCAAAGAAGAAGATAATCGAATACCAACTGTAGGGGCGCCGAAAACGGAATATGGACTGCGGAATAAAGTAGATCTTACCCAATGACATCAAAATAATGGAATAACAATGTTGACCACAAAGACAGTGAACGAATTCCTCAACGAAGTTGCCTCCAACTCGCCAGCACCCGGGGGAGGCAGCGTGTCTGCTCTTGCCGGATCGCTTGGCGCTGCACTCACTTCGATGGTTTGCAGACTCACGATTGGCAAGAAGAAATACACGGATGTGCAGACCGAGATGGAGTCAATTCTCAAGAAGTCCGAGGAATTGAGGTCCAGGCTCACATCGGTCATCGATGAAGACACTGAGGCATTCGGCAAGGTCATGGCAGCGTTCGGGATGGCGAAAGATACCGATGAGCAAAAAACAGTACGGAACAAAGCAATTCAGGAGGCCACAAGGTCGGCGACGCTTGTTCCTCTGACACTAATGAGTCTGTGCGAAGAAGGGGTCCAGCTGGCACGGATCGTTGCGGAGAAGGGAAACAAGAACTCTCTGTCAGATGCCGGCGTTGCGCTCCTGTTGCTACAGGCAGCTTCCAATGGCGCAGCGTTAAACGTTCGGATCAATTTGCCGGGGCTTGAAGATCAGAAATTTCGAGATGAGGCGTACGAAAAGGTTACGAACATTGCGAAAAGAATCGACTCTACTATCGCTGAAGTTGTCCCCACGCTCGTCGCGAAACTGTAAGGCCGAGCCCGAAGATCGATTCCTCAGATAACCCTCTACGTTCGTTTGCTTGTGTCACAGCAAGATTTACCACCCTCCGACAACCCAACTGAGAGCCGAGATCGCTGCGGTCTCTGTGCGGAGTCTTCGGGGACCGAGAGAGATTGGAATAAATTGATTTGACGAAGCGAGTTGAATCTCGTCTTCTGTGAATCCACCCTCCGGTCCAATCATTAAGAGAACGGATTTGAGATTGGTGTGGTGCTGCATAACCGATCCCACGAAATGCGACTGTTCGGTTTTTTCGTGTGGAATCAATCGAAGTGAATATCCTTGTGCGTGATTTACCAGCACGTCGAAATCCATCAAGTCCGTTATCTTTGGCAAATAACATCGGCCGCACTGTTTCATCGCCGCGAGCGCGATTTTTTCCAGCCTCACGTGTTTGTCGTGCGATGGGATCGTCCGTTCCGTCGTCATCGGAATAATCGTCCGAACGCCAAGCTCAACCGCCTTCTCGACAAGGAAATCCAATCGTGATGGGTTTTTCAGCAACGCAACCGCCAGGGCAATTTCGATCTTTGGCTCGTTGACATTTACCTGCACGTCAACGATGTCGCACTCGACTTCTTCCCGATCGATACGGACAATACCCGCTTCGTACATTGACTCGGCACCGTCAGTTGCGAGGATGTGATCTCCAACTTTCTTGCGAAGAACGCGGGAGAGATGTTTCGCCTCGTCGCCTCGCAGGATAAGAGTCATGCCGTGAACGTCCCGTTTATCGACAAAGAAGTGATCCATAGTCAGAACGATGATTCGATGTCAAAGTAGAATTCGCCTTTACCCAGGTTATTAAGCGCATATTCCGTTCGCACCACGAGACTGTAGGGCAAGAGGAAATGAAGTCCGGCACCGTACCCGGACAACCAATGCTGTCCGGGAAATGACTGAGTTCGATACCATACCTTACCTCCGTCAGCAAAAATTCCGGCATAAAGACCGTATCGAAGAACGCTGAACTCTGGTACCGGAACGAATGGGAGCGTCAAATAGCGGGGTTTGAGAATTGCGATTCGTATCTCCAGATTGCCTCCCATAATATCCTCTCCTTCCTGAATATTCCGGAAATACCCGCGCAAACGCTCATTATAGCCGTAATAGACATGTCGGTAGATCGGAATGAGTGGGCCACTTGTAAAATTTCCGAACGATCGTGCTCCGATAGACCAATCATCATTCACTGGAATAAATTGTCGCAGGTCATAGGCATAGGTGGCAAGATTGACCTGCGATTCACCAAACCCCGATTTGTTGAAACCAACTGCGAAGTACGATCCAGCGGTCGTGTATTCCGCAATGTTTCTTGAGTCATAGGTATAGTTGATCGAAGCATATGCATACGCGTCCCGGCCCGAGCTTGATAATGTCCTGCCAACGCTTGGATCTGACACTTGTTGGATATCGTACCCTACGGTACTAATGATCGTTTGATAGAGGCCGAACCTCTTGCCGAGGGAAACGTCTGCATCATAATAGTACTGATCATACGCGCTGGATTGCACATTCAAGTTGGGGAGTCTGCCAAAGCTTCCATCGAATCCGAAGAAAATATCGTCATTGTCGGTAATTTTGGGATTCTGATAGTGAAGAGCAACCCATCGGTCATAACCAAACGCAAATGAAACATACAACTTCTCATTCCGACCGCGGAAGTTTTGGTGTGCGAAGCCCGCACCGTAGTAGATTTTTTTCACATCGTGGAAACGAAACCCGAGGACAGGATACGGAAACCAAAACCAACGTTCGCTGACATCAACATACACAGTCGACGAGTCTCCTTCAGCATTCGAAGAAACATCAACTCTGTTAAACAATCTCAGACTGTAAATCCTATTTTGGTCTTCCATGAGCGCATCGTTGTTGAGCCGATCGCCAATTTTTATCGACATCTCGCGCAGGATAACGTAGTCCTTCGTCTTTTCGTTTCCACTCACGAGAATGGCTTTTATCCATTGGACACGATTCGATGTCGTATCGGCCCCTTGTCCAAAAGCAATTGAAGCGATGAGCAGCAAAGAACCAGGATAAAGGACTCTCATGCAATGCTAGTATCCAAGAAAAAACCCCGTCTCCAAAAGGAAGCGGGGTTTATTTGAGCAAACGACTCTCTACTTCATCAGCCGTGCGTATTCGACGGCGATGCAACGATCCATCACAACCTGAAGTCCGGCCCGTTCGGCCTTAGCCGCAGCCTTATCGTTGACGACACCGAGCTGCATCCATACCGCTTTCGCTTTGACGGCAATCGCCTCATCAATGACCAGCTCCACCTCTTCCGGATTGCGAAAAATATCGACAATGTCGATCCTCACCGGAACTGCCTTCAAGTCGGGGTAGCATTTCTTGCCCAGAACTTCTTCGTACTTGGGATTCACTGGATATACGTCATAACCCTTGTGAATCAAATACTGACCGATGCTTCCGCTGTCGCGCCACGGCTTCGGAGAAGCCCCTACGACAGCGATGGTTTTCGAATTCTTTAAGATTGACGCAATTTGTTTATCACCTTCGATTGGCACGACCTCACCCTTCCTTCATTTCTGATGCATAGGATTCTATGGGGGGACACGTGCACATGATGTTCCTGTCACCGTAGGTGTTGTCGATACGGCCGACAGGCACCCAAAATTTGTGAGAGCGGACATATGGCAGCGGAAACATCGCTTTATCCCTGGAATAGGTGTGTTTCCACTCGTCACTCATCGCATGAAACACTGTGTGTGGTGAGTTCTTAAGCACGTTGTCCGACTTGTCGCTTTTCCCGTCGGTGATTTCCTGAATCTCTTTGCGGATTTCGATGAGAGCGTCGGCAAACCGATCCAATTCCGCTTTGGGCTCGCTTTCCGTCGGTTCGATCATAAGGGTGTCGTGCACCGGAAATGACACCGTCGGAGCGTGAAAGCCATAGTCCATGAGACGTTTCGCAATGTCCAGGACTTCAATATTTGCCTCATCTTTGAACTGTTTCATGTTCAGGATGAATTCGTGCGCGACACGTCCGTTCTTTCCTTGAAACAAAATCGAAAAGTGCTTTTCCAG
>CAZOIM010000006.1:38204-42731 GCA_964579855.1 uncultured Ignavibacteriaceae bacterium
AGTTGGCATTTAAAATCGCAAACTTCGTTGCATCAGTCACTCCTTTTGCGCCGAGCATTTTGATGTAACCATAAGAAATCAACAGAATACTCGCACTCCCCCACGGAGCCGACGCGACAGCGTGAATCCCTTTCTTGTTCGACCGTCTCATCATAGGATGCCCCGGTAAATAAGGCACGAGATGCTTTGCAACACAAATCGGACCGACGCCTGGTCCGCCACCACCGTGGGGGATGGCGAACGTCTTATGCAGATTCAGATGGCACACGTCAGCACCGATTGCGGCCGGACTTGTGAGTCCGACTTGCGCATTCATATTCGCGCCATCCATATATACCAGACCGCCGTGTGCGTGGATAATCGTACAAATCTCTTTGATGGACTCTTCAAAGACCCCGTGTGTGGACGGATAGGTGACCATCAGCGCACCGAGGGTGTCTGTATACTCTTCAGCTTTCAGGCGCAGGTCGGCAAGATCGATGTTGCCCATATCGTCACATTGAACGACTACGACTTCGTAGCCCGCCATGACCGCACTGGCGGGATTCGTTCCGTGTGCAGACGAAGGAATCAATGCGACAGTTCTCTTCGGTTGTTTCCTGTCGAGATGATACTGGCGTATCACCATGAGACCGGTGAATTCACCCTGGGCACCTGAGTTTGGCTGCAATGACGCAGCTGCGAAACCCGTAATCTCACAAAGAGCATTTTCGAGTTCCCGGAAAACCACCTGGTATCCTTTGGTCTGATACGAAGGAGCAAAAGGATGTATGGAAGCGAATTCGGGCCAACTGACAGGCGTCAATTCTGAGACAGCGTTGAGCTTCATCGTGCACGAACCGAGCGAAATCATCGAATGCGTCATCGAGAGATCTTTATTCTCCAGCGATTTGATATACCGCGTCATCTCAAGCTCGGAATGGTGTGTATTGAAGACCGGGTGTTGCATGAATAGACTTTGGCGTTCAAACGGCTCGGGAAGATGGGCTTCCAGTGAGGCAAGCTTCGACGACAGGTTCTTCCCACCGTAGGGCTTTCTGTTCGCTTTGGCAAAACACGCAACGAGTCTTTGAACGTCTTCGATCCGTGTCGTTTCATCAAGAGAAATACCAATTTGGGTCGATCCGATTGCCCGTATGTTGTATCCCTCCTTCAATGCGACAGCAACGATCTTGTTACGCAGTTCCTTTTTGTCTGTGGAGATTTTCAGCGTGTCAAAATAGACCACGTTCTCTTGACGAAAACCGAGCTTGACCAACTCGCTTTCCAACAGTCGGGCATAGGCCTTGACACGTAATGCGATCGCCTTGATGCCCTTTGGTCCGTGATAGACCGCGTACATGCCTGCCAAAATTGCCAGGAGCGCCTGCGCGGTGCAAATATTCGAAGTAGCCTTTTCTCTTCGTATATGTTGCTCCCGGGTCTGAAGGGTCATCCGATACGCCGGGTCGTTATGCGAATCGATCGAGACGCCGATAATGCGTCCCGGCATCGAGCGGATGTATTCATTTCGTGTTGCGAAAAATCCCGCGTGCGGACCTCCGAACCCAACGGGTACGCCAAACCGCTGCGAATTCCCCACCACGACGTCTGCACCAAATTCACCGGGCGGGGTCAGGAGCGCAAGGCTCAGCAGATCCGAAGCGACGACGATGAATGCTCCCGCTTTCTTTGACTGAGCAATAAATTCCCGATAGTTGAGGACAGATCCATCTTCGGCCGGATATTGAAGCAAAGCGCCAAAGAACGATGCATCAATTTTGGTCTTCGTAACATCTCCGACAATGATGTCAATTCCTTGAGCAGCAGACCTGCCCTTAATTACTTCTACAGTCTGAACAAAACATTTGTCCGAAACAAAAAATCGGTGAGCGGCAGTGCCATTCGCTCCCCTGTTGTGCAAACCGTGAACCATGATCATAGCTTCCGCCGCAGCCGTCCCTTCGTCGAGCAACGAAGCATTGGCAATTTCCATGCCGGTGAGATCCGTGACCATCGTTTGGAAATTGAGGAGAGCCTCAAGACGTCCTTGAGAAATTTCCGGTTGATACGGTGTGTATTGTGTATACCAGCCTGGATTCTCAAAAATAGTCCGTTGGATGACAGCTGGCGTGATGCATCCGTAGTAACCCTGTCCGAGATACGAAGTCAGCACCTGATTCTTTGAAGCTATTTCCCGAAGTGTCCGGAGATATTCATATTCGCTCACCGGGGCGGGAAGTCGCAAGGGTTGTTCAAGTCGGATTTGCCTGGGCACGGTTTGGTCGATGAGATCATCGACCGATTGGACGCCGATGGTCCTGAGCATTGCTTCCACATCGAGCTGCCGTGGTCCTATATGTCGTGTCTGAAACTGTTCGTGTTCTATGAGTGAGATATCCATGAGAAATCAGTCTTTTGCTAAGGTTGAGGAACAATTGGACTCTGCTGGATCTTTTCCAGTGCTTGTGAGGCTGCGGATTGTTCCGCGTCTTTCTTGCTCTTGCCGCTGCCGGTACCGATCGTCTGATTGCCGACGATGACTTCGATGGTGAAACGCCGATCGTGTTCCGGACCTTCTTCCTTGAGAACCGAGTAACGCGGGATCCCGAGTGAATTCCGCTGAGAGTACTCGAGCAGGGCACTCTTGTAGTTATCATCCGTCTGGGCGGAATTCAACACTACCTTGTCTGCGAGAAGCGTACGGTGGACAAATTTTTGAGCAGCGTCAGCTCCGCCATCGAGATAAATTGCAGCGAGAATTGCTTCGAAGGCGTCTGCAAGGATGGATTCGGAACCGCTGTCGATGGACTGTACTGCGCTGTTGCTGAGGAGCAGGAATTCCGAGATCTGAAGCTCCTTTGCCCGTTGAGAGAGAATTTTTCTGTTGACGAGGCGCGAACGCAATTTTGTCAGGTCTCCTTCTTCCAGTTCCGGGAAGGAGTCATACAGGAATTTTGCGACAATAGCGTTGAGAACAGAGTCGCCAAGGAATTCGAGCCTTTCATTCGACTTCCACGGTGGCCCAACAAACTGTAGATAGGAACGATGCAGGAGAGATTGCACAAACAGGTCCCAGTTTCTGGGAATATACCCTAGAGTCTTTTCAAACCGGCGAAAATCAAATCCTTTGGTCGAGATCGGTTGTGCCGTTCCTCCAAGATCAATGATCGGGTCAGGCAGAAGAATCCGGAAAGGATAGAATCGACGCAAGAAAACTGAGAATGATTTTTTCACATCATCGGTCTCCGCCTGCCGCTGAGACCAAGGCTATTCGTGGAATTTTTTGAAGAGAAGCGATGCGTTGTGTCCCCCAAAACCAAACGTGTTGCTGATCGCTGCCTCAATGTTGAGACTCTTCGATCCATCCGTTATGTAGTCGAGATCACATTCCGGATCGGGGGTAAACCTGTTGATCGTGGGATGGACTTTGTTGCTTTGGATCGAAAGAACAGTTGCGATTGCCTCGACGGCGCCAGCCGCCCCAAGCAGATGGCCGATCATAGACTTGGTGGAGTTGACTGCCATCGATCGTGCTTTTTCTCCAAAGACAGTTTTGAGTGCCGCAGTCTCATTCTTGTCCCCCACGGGTGTGGAGGTACCGTGCGTGTTCACATATTGAATATCGTTCGGCGTCAGACCAGCATCCTTGATCGCAATCCGCATCGATCGGACGGCGCCTTCACCACCCGGAGCCGGTTCCGTGATATGATGCGCGTCAGCAGTGAAACCAATACCCGCGATTTCTGCGTATATTTTTGCCCCGCGTTTGCGTGCGTGTTCCAGTTCCTCGATAATGAGAATGCCCGCGCCTTCCCCCATAACAAATCCATCACGGTCTTTATCGAACGGTCTGCTGGCGGTCTCAGGGGATTCATTCCGTGTCGAGAGAGCCCTCATGGCGTTGAATCCACCGATCCCCATTTCACAGATCGAGGCCTCCGCCCCTCCCGTGAGCATCGTATCCGCATCTCCACGCTGAATGAGAATGAAAGCATCTCCGATAGCGTGGGAAGACGTTGCGCATGCCGACGTTGTCGCGTAGTTAGGCCCCTTCAAACCATACTTCATCGAGACCCTGCCGGAAGCCATATCAGCGATCATCATGGGGATGAAGAACGGACTGATCTGGCGCGGTCCCTGTTGCGTGAAGAGTGATTCAAACTGCTTATGATAGGTCCCCATGCCGCCGATGCCCGAACCGATAATAACACCAACACGTTCCCTATCAATCGTTGTCAGATCAATTCCGGAATCGTGAAGAGCCATGTCGCTGGCGGCGAGGGCAAACTGAGTAAATGGATCGCTCCGTTGGGCCAATTTTCGATCCATGAAGTCCTGCGGATTGAAACCTTTGACTTCGCAAGCGAACTTCGTGTCGAATTTTGTAGTATCGAAGTATGTTATCGGGGCAGCACCACTCTTGCCGGCGAGGACATTTTTCCAAAACTCCTCGACAGTATTGCCGACAGGCGTCAACGCACCCAATCCCGTGACAACAACTCTTCGATTTCTATCAGGGAACCCCATGACCAGTCACTTTCTTCG
>CAZOIM010000007.1:0-1779 GCA_964579855.1 uncultured Ignavibacteriaceae bacterium
GTATTGCGTCTTGCGTTTGATCCAAACGCTGCCGAGACCGTGAATCGGTTCCTTGCACTGAAGAATTTGAGAAGACGTACCGCGCTCAAAAACGCTGGTTCGGACTACATAGTCTTTAATGTGTCTGCGCGACAAGAGAATAAGCAACTATCCGAACCGCAATCGTGCGCGATCGCCAATTATCTTGTAGGTGAAGGCAGGCTAAGGACAATTGTGATTTCGGCGCCAGAGGATAGGGCCCATGGCAATCATGTTGTAAATCAGGCGCACAACTCAGGTTGCATGTATTTTCCCGATGCCGGATTCGCTGATCTTGGTGAGATAGCCTCGTTGATAGAGGGGGCGTTATGCGTGATTACACCCGATACTGCGATAATTCATATTGCATCCGCGGTTTGTACACCAGTACTTGGCATTTTCACGCCAATGCAGGTTAATGTGGAATGGTTGCCTTACCGCGTCAAGTACGATCTTATTAGAGCTCCTGAAGGTCAGCCCGTGAGCTCAATATCCAGCGAAATATTAATCAGCGGAATCAGGAAATTCCTCGAGAGTGTTATGATGGTGGAACAAACAAAGGAGGTTGCTTAATTGTCCGCATGACTACAAAACAATTCCCTTTGAAGCTCACAGAATTCGGGTTGATTCTCTTTTCTTCCACGATTGCAATTTCGCACGTGCCAGCACAATTTGCCATTGCATTTTCCTTCTTGGGGTGGTTCCTTGAGGGGATTATCAATAGAAATTGGCAAATTCGGTGGAGTCCTCTCTTCCTACCCCTCATATTGTATGTGACCTGGAATATTGTCTGTTCGCTTTCTTCGCCCAGACCGCTGCACAGTCTTCTGGCTGTTGCCGACAATGAATGGGCTGTGTTCATTATGATTATGATGTTTTGGACGGTTCGTGATTCGGAGGTACTTCTAAAAGTTCTGACCGGGTTATTCGTGTCTTCTTCAGTCGCTATGGGATATGCGATCTGGCAGTCATTCTTCGGGATCGAGTTATATCGGAAAATGACTTTGGACCCCATGGGTCATTATTATCGATCAGTCGGATTCTACGGATTCTATCTGACGTTCGCAGCATTTGCGATGTCAGTGTTCTTTATTTGTTCAGCATTTGTGATTGAGGGTGGTTGGAAAGGGAAGTGGTACAGGTTTATGTTGCCGATCATGAGTTTCGCTGCTGTCGTTTTTACTTTTGCTCGAAGCATCTGGCTCTCGTTCGTGGGCGTACTACCATTCCTCGGTTTCGTAAGCGGCAGGAAGAGGGATCGGTGGGCAGCCGTTGCACTATTGGCACTATTTGCCATTTCGTTGCTTCTTGTGCCAACATTGCGAATCAGGGCGGCGTCCATCTTTGACCTCAAGGCAAACGAGACGAGAATTAATCTCTGGGAAACGTCCTTAAAGATCAGCCACGATTTCAGATTTGTCGGCATCGGAGAAGACAATTTCGATTACTACTTTGAGAAATACAAAGTGCCTGGGTACTATGATACCACAGCACACCCACACAATGACTACCTGAATGTTCTCATCAATGCAGGTGTTCCAGGATTGGTGTTCTTTTTGTGGCTTTGGATAGAGGTCATTCGTTCCGGAATTACGACGTGGCGCAAATCCGTGGACAGTATAGCGAAGAGTGCAGTTCTGGGGGGTACTCTGTCGCTGGTGGGGCTAATGATCGGTGCACTGTTCCAGGATTATTACGGTTCGTTTATCAACTGTCTTGGCTGGTGGTTTGTTGTTGGACTCGTGTATGCAGGGACGCGCG
>CAZOIM010000007.1:1879-39769 GCA_964579855.1 uncultured Ignavibacteriaceae bacterium
TTAAAAGTCTCTTGTTTCTGTTGCTGAATCACCGGTGGTTTTACCCAGCCGTAGTGATAGATCGAAGCGTCTATCAATTTAACGTGCATTTTTCGTGAATCGATCCGAAATCCTTGCGCGTCACGCCATGAACGTACTCCAATTCCGTTCCTGACAACTCGAATCTCCCTCCGATACCATTTCCTGGAATTTCCGACAAAGCGATAGCTGCCATAGAAATGCTTGTAGCTGAATAGCAACCCTTCAACGGACGGATCGTCAAGATAGTGTGTCATCGCCTCGTGAATTATAGGGAGATCATGTTCGTGAACGACCTCATCTGCCTGGAGATAGAAGGCCCAATCTCCGGAGGTGTGATGTAGCGCGATGTCAGTCTGTTCAGCCAGGATGGTCCCACCTGTGCGTATGGATTCATCCCAGACAGTTTCTATAATCTTAATCTTCGTATTGTTGAGAGATCTGATTCTGGCCAAAGTGTTGTCCGATGAATTGCCCACGGCGATTACAAATTCGTCGCATAGCGGAAGTATCGACTGGAGTGATTCGATGAATGGGTAATCAAACAGAATCCCATTGCGAACAAACGAAAATCCGGAGATTGTCATCTTACTGATTTGAGGGTTGTCTTTCGACGAACTCTTGAAAAGAGACGGATTTGTAATAGTCCTTGCCGATGAAATCGAGCACCTTGGCAAAACGTTCTGGAGGAGCGTATCCCGGAAAATCTGTTATGGGATTCGAATTTTGGTCGAAAAAGAGTGTTGTAGGATAACCGTTGACGCCAAGTTCTCGGGCAAAATCGGCCTCGCTGAAGTCTTTTCCTTTGTAAGAGAGCCGGTTCGCTGATTCTGCGTTCAGCTTGACGAGGATGAATTGTTCATTCAAACGACTGACCACTTCCTTGTCTGTGTAGACATCGGAATCCATTTTCTTGCACCAGCTACACCAATCGGTATATACATCCACGAGAATCTTCTTGTGTGAAGTTTTGGCCAGATTGACGCCATCAGTGAACGAGTTCCAAACGATTCTTCCATGTGTTGAGAGGGGGGTGCTGTCTCTTTCGGTCAGGTGAATCGCGAAGGCGAAAATGCCCAGAAGTATCAAAAACGACGCAACATACTTGTAATTGAACGTCTTCATGTTCTAAAGGGTTAACCCAATGGTGAGGATATTTGCATTTCCGAATCCCTGTGAAAACGGAACATAGGCGTAGTCTAATTGGATGACAGAATAGCGAATGCCGATACCAGCGGCCAAACCTCGTATTTCAAAGCCAGATTGGTAACCTATCCTCACTGACAATAACTTATCATAGTTGACCTCGCCTCCAACGTCGATGTGGTTTGTGCCGCCGGATGCAGTCTCTTGTCCAACCGCCAGTGCGCCCACGAATTCAAAATCCTGAATTTTCAGAGAGTAGTACGCTCCGAGCCCAACTTGGGTCGGAAGGTCTGTCTTTTGAGACCTAAACGCGTTCATTTGTCCTAAATTGGTCAGAGTTGCTGCAAGTGAGAGGCCTTCTATCGGAGTCCTGTATAATGTTCCGAGGTCGATGGCATATCCTGACGCTTCATCCACGTAAAGCTTGTCATACAGATACTTAACTGTTGTACCGATGCTGAGTTCGGGGACTATCTCAAGTCCGTATCCGAGTTGGAAGGAAGTTGAATGATAATTGAATGAACCCAATTCAGGACCTGGGATATCGCGAATGGGGATGTTTCCAACGCTCGTGCTTGAAATTGCAAATTCAACGGTTCCAATCGCAAAGGGAACGGATGTGCTGATGAGCTGAGTTTGGATGTCTTGAACCCACTGCAACTGAGAGAACATCACTTCGACTGATTTTCCGGAAGCCAAGCAAGCCGGGTTGGCAAAGGATGTCGTTACATTGCTAGGATCGGCTATCGGTGCTCCGGCCATGCTTAGGATTCTTGCAGGGTAGAGGAACTGCAAATTTGACTCACCCGTCGAGGTGCCTTGGGAGAAGACCAGCCCCGGGAGTGAAAGAAGTAAGAAAATACTTAGTGATTTCATTGGAAGCTCAACGAAAGAGTTAAATAATGCATTCCTGCAGATATATAGGGCTCAAAGACAAATGCGTAATCAATTCTGGGGTTCCAGGATGACACTTGAGTTTGGACGGAGAATCCAACTGAAGGTTTCGCCGTAACATCTTTGGCGAATGAGATCTGGTCGATACCCCCACGAATTTGCAGACCACTGAACAACTCCAGTTCTGTCCCAAAACGAGCGTATCCAGCCGTGCCAATCCATTCAACTTCGCCAGAGGCGATCAGTCCTAATTCTCGAGATATGTAACTGATTCCCAGCCTTTTGCGTGATGGAAAAATGTCCACGTATGAACTTCCGTTTTCTCCATACAACTTTGAAGTATCCCATTTGTATTTTGATAGAACATCTTGTAATACAATGCCTAAGTTGAATTCGTTTGAGATGGAATAGAGGAGACCGAAGTCCATCCCTACCGTCGTGCTTTTGACATTGGAATACAAACTATAATACAAAACCTTTGCGGTCACGCCAAACGACAGTTTCTTGTCCGGCACGAGGCCGAAAGAAAAAAAGAACTGGTTCTCAGATGTCGAATACGTTTCGGTGGGTTGTCCGTCGTTGTCGCGACCGTCAATATTGCTGACGCCCGCGTTGATCAATCCCACTGAGACACCTGCATTCGGGTTAAGATGTTGGGTGTAACTCGCGAAATTAAGTCTACGATCCAGTGAGAGACTTCCGTACGATAGGAGCACGGTGGGAAGGGACTGATAAGGCAACAGAGCTGGATTGTAGTAGGAATCAATATTGTCATACGGTACCGCTGTCAACGCGTTTCCCATCCCGATCCCACGTGCGGCGAATCCAAGACGAAACGGTGCACCAGCGAGCCCACCAAGATAACTCGAACCGTCAGAACAACGGAGTCCTTGAGCAAGAACGAATGTGAGAACTATAAGGCTAAATGTCGAATGTCTAACGAGTTGTGTCATCTGTCTATTCAACAACTAAGATCTTTCCCCAAGCAGGACTCAATCCACCAATTTCAATACTATAGAAATATACTCCATTGGATACACGTCGACTGTGATCGTCCGTACCGTTCCAGATTTCGTCGAACTCACCTGTTGCCGGACGTGAGGCATTTCTTAGTAACGTCTTGACTGGATGCATGGCAAAATCAAATATGCGAATCGTCACGGGAGCATTATGGCCTTGCATACCATAATGAATGCGTACTACTCCCTGCGTCGGCGAGAAGGGGAGCGGATAGGAATAGGTCTTATTCGCTGTCCCGACTGCTGCATAAGTCCTAAAGACCTTCCATTCAGTTCCGAATGGCGACGATGGAAGATCGAGAGTGTATGCAATACCATCCGGACCCGCAACCCAAACGGTGTCTCCTTCGGTCGCCACGGCATATACTTGACTTGATGTTAAACGCTGAGAACTGATGTTATCATTAATAGTTCCGCTCTTGATCCAAGAATCACCAAAGGTTGAAGATCGAAACACGCCATTATCAGAAGCTACATATACCAGTGAGTCTTTGAAGGCAATGTTATGCGCAAATTCTCCTATCAGGGTCGTTTTCCACGTCGTCCCTTGGTCAAAGGAGTAACTCACTCCGCGTTGCTCATCGCTCGCCTCTGCATTCACCGTCGCCGCCCAAATAATTCGGGTGCTCCCGAAACGCTGCTCGTTGATCGCAACCACAAAATTGCCGGAAATTGGCTGGGCTTCGTTTTGGTGGGAAAACTTCCTCCAGCTCACACCTCCGTCGGTCGACCTGTTAATTCCACCGGCGGTTCCGACCCATATTGTTGTATCATCGCTGGCATAAACGGAGAATACCCTGTGATTCAAGTTCTGACGCAACTCGGCCTTGCCGTTTGCAGGGGAGAGGTCGAAATCGAGGGTGTCATTGGGAGAGATTGCGTCTGCGCCTGAGTCCGGAGGCAGGACTACTCTCTGCCAGCTCGACCCATTGTCAGTCGATTTCCGCAACATTCCGGCAAAATTGGCTGTCCATACGCTCGACTTGGTCACCGCAAGATCGTACGTTATGTTGTTTACTGTTGTCGTCACATCAAGAGTTTTGATCCTATTAATTCCGTATTGGATTGTATCAACAAATCCAGTGTCGACGGGTTGTGGTACGTAAGACCAAGTGAGTCCCCGGTCGGTCGAGAAGTCCAATCCACTTCCCTGAGGCATTGATTGATTGCTCTGCGTGAACGTAGAAGCTATCGCCACCCATATGACCTTATCATTCATCGCCAGGGCGGAAGTCCCTTTTGAATCAAACGGTGGCCTGTTAGCAAAGTTCACAAAATTCAATCCCCCGTCTATCGTCTGACTTAAGCCCTTGTCCGTCCCAAACCACACTGTGTCCCTTTTTACCAGAATGTCACTCGCAGAATTGGAGGGGGGTGGTGAAAGTGTCACTGAACCTGCATTCAGGTGGTACGTCTTTGCCAACTGGCATTCGGCCTGGAAGTGCAAAAAGAAAATGAATAAATATGTCAGGATTGTTGCTCTCATTGCTTGACGTAGATGAAGTGTCGCAATGTATCACTGGAAGCATTTGATCGATCTGTTGCCTGAAATACAAATTGATAACGCCCAATGGCGGTAGTGGCGTTGACGATAAGGGGAAACGTATAGATGCCATCGCCCTTAACGGCATCTTCGCTTGTGATATCTGGAGCGAACAGAATAGTTGCGCCCCCATCGTCGTACATAAGGATCGCATTGCCTCCATTTGTTGGAGATCCATCCGGCTTGAACGATTTAAAGAATACTCTTGCGATATCCGTTTGCCCATCGAGGTCTGTGGCCTTGACGGTCAGCAATTGTTGCGTGCTTCCTGAGCGTGAGACCGTATCGGGCACCTGAAGATTTGATAGCACGGGTGAATGATTCAATTGGCGGCCTACGACAATAGGAAGGAGAAAGGTGTTACTCGACAACCCATTTGCACTTTGGGCGACTACCTGACAAACATACTTCCCTACGACAATATTTTGGACTGAAATGCTAATCAATGCGCTGAAGACGCTATCCCCAGAAATTTGATCAGGAAAAACGCCGTTATCGGAGAGTTGCCCTGTCGCAAGAGACTCGATTCCAGTCTCGTCCGTGACAGAAAAGTTGACCAGAAAAAATTGAGCAGACCCGGTTTGGTTTGCAACGTGCGCACTGGCAATAAGCTGAATCGAAGTGGCAGAATGGCTGACCGTATCAAGATTCACTACGCCCGGAGAAATTGAGGCAGTGAGGATGGCTGGGGGATTCCCCAATGGATCAATTACCGAGGAGTTGTTTTTTTCGCAGGAAGATACGAACAGGGACGCGATCAGAAGAATCAATCGCAGAAAGCGAAAAGAACCTTCCGAACCTGTTGGTTCGAAATGATATGCTTGAAGGAGCTGACTCAAAGATTGCTAACCGGATGAATGAACAGCAAATGTTTTAGAATTGTAGCAATCTGTTCGAGCTCAGCCTTTCGAATGAAGTTCTACTCTAATGATAGGAAACAAAAGAATTAGAATCAACGCATGGACACTGAAAACGGCATGAAACTGAAGCAAATGACAAAAATAATCAATGTGATCCATCCGATGATAGTCCTGCCGCTGTCAAGGGGTGTCTCATCGGGCACGGGCGGATGATAAAGTTTGATGACGTAATACAGAATTCCAGCCCAGAGAAGCCATCCGCTCCAACTGTATTGGGCTAGAGGAATAATCTGATCAAACGGTTCCTTTTTGAAGTATTCCAATGCCGTTCTCAGAAATGCGTCCAGGAACGATGGTATCCCAAGAACAAGCAAGGCAATCCAGGCATATCGCGCGATGACTCGGTGTTTTTCCCCAAACATCGAATAAATCACGTGCCCGCCATCCGTTTGTCCAACGGGAATCAAGTTCATGGCCGTCACGAAGAGGCCGAACCATCCAACGCATAGTAACGGATAATGATAGATTTCGGTCAGTGGAGGAACAAACTCACTTGCGTGCGAAGTGAGGATGTTTTTCATGAAACCAAAGAACAAGGTGTTGCCAAAAGCAAGTGAAAGGCCTCCTGGAGTTCTGACATCATTGATGGAAAAGTCAAAATCCGGATGAATGCCAAGGAGGTATTCTCTCGGGGGTAAATGTTGAAATCCGATAAAGAGAACAATTACACAAGCAATGAATCCCGCAATTGGTCCAGCAACTCCGATGTCGAACATGGCCTTTTTTGATGGGACAACGGACCGTGTTCTGATGACCGCTCCCAAAGTTCCGAAATTGAGCATGAAGAAACCCGGAATTGAGGGCCAGGGAATAAAAAATGGCAGGGTTGTCTCAACGTTGTGGTATCGCGCCGCGAAGTAGTGCCCGAATTCGTGGCATCCAAGGACGAACAAGATTGCCAGGGCATACTGCAGCCCGAATCCAAAATTGTGCAACTCAAATGGGTCTTTGTTCACCCATTCCACACCGGAAACCGTAGTCGTAAAGAATGTGAGGACAAACAGTACAATATTGACGAGGAAGAAGAAACGACTTCCTGATCTTCTGGGTTCGTTGGCGACCTGCTGATTGATGTTCGGTTGTTCGTAGCTCATAAATGATTTCTTATTTTCGAAGACCGTAGAGTTAGGAAATGCATGTTGAAATTGTACAACACAGTTCTAGGAACCTCAAGATGGTGTCAACCAAATTGGATTTGTGAAGCAAAAGTGTTGGCATTTGTCTGAATCATTTTGATCGGAAGTGTACACCTCGGCACGTACATACATGGGTTTACTAATCTGTACTGAGAACGAATGTTGGTGATCAAAGATTCCTGATAATCGTTCTGAATAGAATGGTTGCTCCACTTGATTGCCAATAACCCCGACAAGGACCCTGACTTCCTTGATCTCGCCAAATTCTCTGGTACTCTTCGCCACGAGTTCGAGGCCACAGTTGGAACCAATGAATCGTTCGCCAAGTGACGTGTGGGGTTTATCGTTTCCATCGATCAATAGATTGATTACGGGCCCGTCTGTAATCAAGGACCTTCCAGCTCGAAGGGAGTTCTTGACGTTTGCTTCATTAATCCCGTCCTCAATAAAGACTCCAGTTCGCATTTTGCCGAATAGTTGCTCGTCAGTCTCGCGGATTTGCAGGAACGGAATTCCGATTTGACGGAAGCGATTGAAATTACCGTGGGCATCATTTCCTGCCAGACAGAATGCTCGTCGACCTTGCAGCAAGGATCTGATCCATGCGTGATATCCTCGATCGAAGCCGACACCATGCATTCCGTTCGCAAATTGAATTCCTGTAATTCTGGGATCAGAAAGGTCTTCGAATGACCAGGAACCCCGGCCCAACAAGATTTGCTGTAACAGCGAAACAGGCTCCATTGGATGTGCTGCAAATGCCAGGGAATCTTGATGCTTTTGATTCAAAACATCTGCGACGCTATTTTCACATCTCGTATGCAACCAGCGTTCGGCGCCGTCGCCTGAGCCTTGGAAAAAATGTTCGTCTCCAAATAACAAGAAATGAACATTCCGCTCGTGCGAATTTCGACAGGATATTTCCTCACCGGGGATAACAGCAAAATCGGAATTCTCGGAATTCGTCCGTTGCGTTTCCTGGGCCAGGGATTTCCATTTTGGCAATTGAGGATCATTGTGGGCCCAGTCATCCACGGAGTCATCGAGGTCGTACGAATGATCCGCCACGCAGAAGAAGGAGAGACCCAGTCCTTTGGACAGCACAATGGCAGGGGTAATCGGAATCCCGAATTCGACTTGGTCGTCCGTACGATCAGAATGGGTGTGTGCATCACCCAAATAGAGACCGTCTGTGCTAGGGAGCGGATCATAAGCCAAGTATATTCGCAAAGGCTTGTGCGAGGATGTGCGATGATTATCAGCCCGGTAGGTCTTCGATTTTCCTTTTGTCATAAGGGTCAGGAAGACATCCAACTCCAACCAACCGTGTAATCCATCGCGTGACAGATCGTACACCTTCCACCAAAGATGATCCTGCAATCTTACTGCCTCCGTAATCAGCTCCGCTTCACGAAGAGTCAAGCCCTCTTGGCGTATGATGACCCTCACACTCGTCAGGATTGCGGGAAACTTGTCTGCATCTTTGGCAAGAATGAGTAAAGGGATTTTGGCATTTGGGTCAATCCTGTGGGGAGTATCGGCGATGACTTCCGGTTCATTCTTCTTCAGGAAACTGAAAAAGTACTTGAATCGATAATGCGTTTCGGCGTAGAGGAAGAAGGGAAGAGTCCATATCAAGTCATGCATAGTGCTCAATAGCGTCTTCCTTTCCACTGAACGCTACCGCCAAAGAATACAAGAAATGGGAGAGCAAGGACATACAAAGTGTAGTAAAGCTCGAACCAGTAAAAGTACTTGATCTCATGGGTTCTCTTGAGTCGGGAAAGTATCCGGTACAGAAAAATGTAGTCGGCAACCATCTTAACGAGAAGTACTGCGCCTGTAGACGCAAAACTAAACCAAATGAAATTCCACAAAAGGGCTGCGTGCATGCTGAATCCGATCGTCATTATGACGAAACCCCAGGGCTTCATGTCAAGACCGCCTTTTCCCCAACGGTGTTTCTGCTGGATCAGGGAACGGAATGTAGGACACGGCTGACTTTCGACGAGCACGTCCTGGTCAATGGGGTATAGAAATTTCCACGTTCTTGTACCCAGAATTGCCTGCACGAGGCTATAATCCTCGGTGACGCTGAATTTGATTTTCGCATATCCTCCAACCTCGTCGTATGCTTTCTTCCGAAATGACAGATTATTGCCGATGCTTCCGAGCGGTCTGCCCAGCGCTGCGGACGCTGCGGCGACACCAAGAATGTATGCCCAATCAAGCGATTGCATGCCTTGAAACGGATTCTCTGATCGTTGAACAGTCATTCCGCCAATCAATCCGACCTCGGGAGTGTAGCGCCTGACTGTGGCTTCAATCCAGGTCTGAGGAACAATGCAATCTGCATCCGTGATCATAATGATTTCGCCGTTTGCCCGGTCAATTGCCTGTGCTAGTGCGTTGGCCTTTCCGGCCAGACGCACATTCTCGATCGTCACAAAAGATTTGAAATTCTGATAGCTTTTCGAATAATGTTCGCAAATGACGGCGGTTCTATCCGTCGAGCCATCATTCGCGACTATGACCTCGAATTTATCTCTTGGATACGCTTGACGCACAAGTGAGTCAAGGCAAGTTGACAACTTTTCTTCTTCGTTGCGTGCCGCAATGACGACAGTTACAAACGGCTCGGCAGATGATCTGGCGTTGTCCTTTGTTCGTCGCAGACCGTAGAGAAGTATCCAAACCTGGAGAACATACAATGTGGCGATGAATACGAGATCGAATTCGGGCATATTCATTCAAGAGATGAAAATGCAAGCCCGAGATCCTGAAGCATTGTTATCGTCATTGGGAGGATCGTGTCGACTTTGGCGGAAGTGGCATCGTTGTCGTGCATCAAAACGATGGAGCCTTTGTTGATACGTCGGATCAAATTGGCGATACTCTTTTCCGTTGTACCAATTTCAAAATCTCTCAAATCATTCGACCAATGAATGAGACGCATGGCGAAGGAGTCAACAATGTTGAGAGTCCTAAGATCGAAAATTCCAAAGGGGGGCCGGAACATCTTCGGCGCAACACCTGCTATGTCACCAATGACGTCATTGGTCATTGTGATTTCTTGACGAATATTCCTCTTTCGTCGCAACAGAAGATTTGTGTGACTGTAGGAATGGTTTCCAAGTGCATGCCCTTCAGCGAGAATTTCACGGACCAACGCCGGCGATTGTCGCGCATTGCGGCCAAGCAGAAAAAATGTTGCTTTGACTCTGGACTTGTTCAGAATGTTCAATACGTCCGGAGTGACCTTTGCATTGGGACCGTCATCGAACGTCAGATGCACAGCATCGTTTGATGTGCTGAACGTGACAGAAGGGAAGAAGAACTGATACGCTCTTGATGACAAATCCATCATAACCGGATTGTGCGTCCTTTCCATTCGAAGGAAACGAACTGGCCCAGCCCTGCCGCAAAGACCACGTAGGGTACATGGAAAATCTCTGCAAAGAGGAACGTAACGCTTGAGACTCGGTCGCAAAACAGCCTGGCACCCTTGGAGAGCGTGGAGTAATCAATCGCAAGTTTCAACACAAAGGGGATGAGAAACAGGGCCAGCAATTGAGAATCAAAAAAACTCCCAATGAACGCCACCAGAAGAAAGAGAAAGAATACATAAAGGCCAATTACCGAAAGCAGGATCGGCAGACTTTCGTAGTTGTTGCCCTTTGCTGACCAACGCAAACGCTGCCGCCAAAACGAAGCAAATGAATTTACGGATTCGGTTTCGACTAAAGCTTTGATCGAAGGGACGAATACGATTTCTCCGAGCCGTTGTTCACGAATCCGGTGCATCAGTGTCTCGTCATCACACCAAGTTCCGTTTTTGCCATATCCTTGTGCTTCCAGAAAAGTCTGTTTCCTGTATCCAAGATTTGCCCCGCTGCAGAGAATTGGACGATGCGCGCCGATCAATCCCGCGGCCGTTGTCATGAGTCCGAGGTATTCAAGATGGGAAAACTTTGAGAGGATTGTCGCGTTTGGCATTTCCTCAACCGGCCCTGCAATAAATGCAACAGAAGGTCCCATATGTCCTACCATGGTACTTATCCACGTTCTCGGCACGATGCAATCTGCATCAGTTGTCAGTATGACCTCGCCTCTCGCGGCTTTCACACCGATCGATATGGCGGCTGGTTTACCAACCGGAGCAACTTCATCTTTCCCACCTGTGGAGAGTGCCCTAAGTTCCATTTGTTTATCCGCCATTTGGCGGAGGATCGTCATTGTCCGATCGGTGCTGCAATCGTCAACGACAAGGATCTCCCAAAGATTTTGGGGATAGTCTTGATTCAAAATATTCCGGACGCACGACTCAATGTTCAGCTCTTCATTCCGGGCTGACACGATGACGCTGACATAAGGCAGTTGCTGATACGAATGTTTTAGTATGTTGAGACTTCGCAAACCGGACTGTACGAGAACGAAGAACAGTACGTAATACAAGGTAAAGATGACGGAGAGGATAATAAGCGTTGTAAGGATCATCGTTGCAGGTTATTCGTGTTCTCTACGCCCGGATACGGGAACGAGTTTTCTTCGAATTCTTGGAAGGAAGAGAATTCCGATCAGGCTCGGAACAATGATGTTGATGCTGAACATAACGACCGAAGCGCTGAGGGAGGCTGCGTCGGGAATCCCAAACAGCGAGAAAAAGTAAATGGTGCTTGCTTCACGGATTCCAAGTTCGCTTATGGAGATGTTCAGTAAAGCCTTGAAAAACATCATCGCGGAGAACCCCAGGAAAACGTGCCAGAGCGAAATCTGGGCGAACGCATTCAAGATAAAATACATCTGAAAAACAATGATGGTAAAAAAGACAAGTGAGTACGAAAGCGTTGATAAGAAATGGTCACGCCCGATGAACGTGAACGATTCAATAATCCCATCAATCCAATGATGTCGAAAGATCTTTAGATTGATCTTGTCTGCTACGCGCTTAACAAGATCAAGTCGGAAGTACAAATACAGGCTGATGCCGGCGCAAAGAGTTCCGATCGCGATTGCAAGGAACGTGTTTTCGGTGATGAAGAAAGGATAGCTAAATGTCCCCGTCATCGCTATCACCAGGAACACTTGCGTTCGGTCGACGAGAGTCAATCCGACAACGTGGGACGATTTCGAGTGAGCAATGCGCATGGACCTACCACCGAGCTCCCCAAGCTGCGCGGGTGTAAATGAGCCGAACGTGATGCCCAGCATGATTGATGTGAATGATTCCCACCAGCCGGCTTCTTCTTTGACAATACGTAACATATAGCGCCACTTCATTACACGTGAGGCAATATTGATGACAAGCAGGCTCGCGCCGACCAGAATATAAGGAATGGAAGCAGTTTTGAGCGCAAGGATGACCTTGTCGATGCTCACGAGTCGAAGGACAAAATACAGAAGGACCGTCGCGACGAGCAACCTTGCCACAAAAAGCAAGATTGTCGTGACTTTCGATTTCGGCGAATCAGAACCGAAGGTTATTGAGTCTAATCCTGTTTCCATTTAAAGGTGTTGATAAATCCCAGTGGTCCAACAAATGTATTGTAAAAGATGTACAGAATTTCCGTCAAAAGGAAATCGGTGAGATGTAAACCTCTTCGAACGCTCGTTCTCAATACGATCCGGATTGCGCTGATCGTCAGCACAAGGTCGAAGGTCAATTTGACTGCAAATCCAATCGCCGCTATTTGAAAAAGAGGATAAGAGAAGAAGACTGACAGCAATCCCAGAAATAAGATGAGATTCGAGAAATGGAACAGGGAGAAAAACGCCTTCATCGGATACGTGAAATACTTTCCGGCAGAAAAATGTCTGGTGCGTTGTTGGATGAATTCTGCAAAGGATTCCGGTGGTGCAGTTCGCACGAAACTCTCTGGAGACGTCGCATATTGAATCGTCCAATGCGTTGATCGACGAATGAGCTGGAGAAAAAGGTCATCATCTCCACTGACAGACATTTTGATTTGTTCGAATCCTCCCACTTCGTCAAACACCGAACGGCGGTAGGCAAGATTCCTTCCGGTACAGAGCCAGGCGAGATTCATTCCAATCGAACCTGCTGACCAGATGGCGCCTTTGAATTCTTCCCCCTTGACGAACGCGTGTAGCAGTCTCATGCCCATTCTATTTGAGACACCTTCTGAAAGCAGTTTCACGTCATACGGCGAATACCCAGCTACGACACCCACACCTTCATCAAAGAATGAAACGAGAGATTCTATCCACGTTCGCTCCGGCAAGCAATCTGCATCAGTGAAACAGAGGATAGGACCCTTGCTTGCGCGTATTCCTTCGGTCAGAGCATGCTTTTTTGGAGGCATATCAACTGCTTTTGATCTGACCATCACCAGTTTCAAACGCGCATCGGATTTCTGAGCGGATCTGATAATTTCTGAAGTTGCATCTGTTGACCTGTCATCAACGACGATGATCTCATAATTGGTATATGTTTGGTGAAGCAGAGATTCGAGCAACGCTCCCAATGATCGCTCTTCGTTTCGCGCGGCAACGATAATCGATACAAGAGGCCTCTGTTTGCTATTCGGTCTTTTTAATCGGAAGAGTCCAATAATGAGACCGGTTTGGACTACGGCATAATACAAGGTTCCGAAGAGGACCAGGATTGCAGGAACAGAAGAGAAATTCAAAATTGGGAATCTCGCGTGATTGGATTGGCGGATGAGTACCAAATTGCAGTCCATAATCGGAAATTATGCTCTCTTAATCAATCTGCCAAAATTGAATATCGCGTCACTTACACCTATATTCATTCAGAAAACAAGCCATCCTTCCGAATATGATATGAAATCTCTCGTCATTGGTGTCTCTGGCGGTTCCGGCTCAGGCAAGACTTCGGTTACGAATAAAATTCTTGAACACCTTGATCGAAGTCGGGTCGTCGTTATTCAGCACGATTCATACTACAAAGACTTGAGTGTCCACGGAGGACTGACACCGGACAAAATAAATTTTGACCATCCTGATTCCCTGGAAACGAATTTACTCGTTCAGCATTTGCGATTGATGAAGGATGGAAAAGAAATTTTCCAGCCAATTTACAATTTTACGACGCATCGGCGGCTGAGTGAGACGCAGATCATTCAGTCCAAGGAGATCATCATCGTCGACGGCATTCTCATTTTTGTGGAAAAAGCATTGCGTGAGTTGATGGATATCAAAATCTATGTTGATACAGACGCCGACGAGAGGCTCATTCGAAGAACCAGAAGGGACATGATCGAGCGAGGACGATCTGTTGACTCTGTGATGACGCAGTATCTCAACACCGTCAAACCGATGCATCTGGAGTTTGTAGAGCCAAGTAAACATTGGGCCGACATTATTATTCCGCGAGGTGCAGAAAACCTTGTTGCAATTGATATGGTGGTTACCAAGATTTGGTCTATGCTGCGTGAAAAGAAGGATTGATTGAAGAGGAGACTTCTTAATGTCATCGAAAGTTCAATGTGACGACCGTTTTCTTGACTCTCCGTCAAAATTCGACTATCTTTTTTTGTATCTGAATTACGTTGTTTCAAGTAATGCATCGTCCTGGGCATACTAACAGCCAATGTTTGAAATCACTTGAGTGTCGTAGGAAAATTGAAATCGGCAGGAAAGCTCAGCAGCCCACCATCCCGTAATCTTCAAGCCACCTACAAGAAATCCATACTTCCAAACGGTGTCAGAGTAATTTCGGAAGAGATACCGCTTGTACGGTCTGTTTCCGTTGGCGTCTGGGTGGATGTGGGTTCGCGCGATGAAGAAGAATCGACCAATGGGATTGCCCATTTCATCGAACACATGGCCTTCAAAGGGACGAAGAAACGATCCGTGCGGGATATTGCTCAAAGCCTGGAATCGGTGGGAGGGTATCTCAACGCGTTCACCGGAAAAGAACATACGTGCTTTTATGCCCGCGTCCTCGATGAATTTACTCCTCTTGCGATTGACGTTCTCTCAGATATCGTTCTGAACGCCACATTTCCCGAGAAGGAGATCGAAAAGGAAAAGGGTGTCGTCATTGAGGAATTGAAAAATGCTGAGGACGACCCTGATGACATTATTCACGACTACTTCGAAAAAACGATCTTCGGGTCTCATACGATGGGATTCCCTGTCATCGGATCGGAAAAGAACTTGCGATCCTTCCGGCGACGTGATTTGCTTGGCTATCGGGCTTCCAAATATTCGGCGAACAAGACAATTATTGCCGCGGCTGGGAATATTACCCACTCGGCTCTCGTTGATCTCAGCAAACGATTTTTTGACTCCTCAGCAAATTCCACGACCGGGAAAAATATTGAGCGGACACGTCCAAAAGTGCAAAGACCGGAGCGCAAGGAATATAGAAAGCCCATCCAGCAAGCGCACGTCTGTCTAGGGACTGTTGGATATAACATGAGACACAAGCAAAGATACGCACTGATGGTCTTGAATTCGCTCTTGGGCGATGGGATGAGTTCCCGGCTGTTTCAAAATATTAGAGAAAAATACGGCTTTGCATATAACGTTTACAGTTTTGCGAATTTGATGAGCGATACAGGGACGTTTGGAGCGTATATTGGAACCGACGCCAGCCACGTTACTGCCTCAATCGACCTTATTTGGAAAGAATTCAAAAAGGTTCACGACCGAGGAATCACGAAATCAGAACTTGAACGAACCAAAGCTCAGCTCAAAGGCGGCATGATGCTGGGTCTCGAAAGCATTCCAAACCGAATGATGAGACTCGGTTCCTCCGAGCTTTATTATGGTGAGTTCAATTCCATGGATTCGATTATTCACCACGTTGAAGCCGTCACCATGGACGATGTACGCTCAGTGGCGAATGATGTACTGAAACCTGAGGAATATTCATCAATCATCTTCAGACCAGAGGGAAAATAGTTGTAGTTTCTGATTAGCAGATAATAATCGTCATAGCATTTTGATCAATGTGATTATGGAAACAATCTCTGAAGTAGACGTTCAGACATCATTAGCGATCTCGCGGAGAGCAAGAGAAATGCAGGGCTCGCCCATCAGAAAACTGGCGGCCGCGGCAGAGGCACGTAAGAAGAAGGGGGTCCGTGTTTACCATTTGAATATTGGCCAACCGGATCTTCCAACATCTCCTGCGGTCTTTGAGGCGATTCGCAAGTTCGATCAGAAAACGATTGCCTATGCTCCATCAAATGGCCTTTCGCCTGCATTGTCCGGATGGAAATCGTATTTCCACCATGTCGGGATCGATTTTGATGAGAAAGAAATAATCGTGACAACAGGAGGTTCAGAGGCAATTATCATGGCGATGATTGCCGTCTGTGATGCAGGGGATGAAATCATAGTTTTCGAACCATTCTACACCAACTATAATGGCTTTGCTTCAATCGCCAATGTGAAATTAAGGCCGGTGCCACTCTCCATACACAATGGATTCCATCTGCCGCCGGCCAAAGAGATCGAGCCGTACATTACCACGAAGACAAAGGCTTTCATCATTAATTCTCCTTCGAATCCAACCGGCGCAGTCTACACACGTGAGGAGATACAGCGGATTGCCGATCTGGCATCACGTCATAATCTGTTTGTCATTTCCGATGAGGCATACCGCGAGTTTGCTTATGAATCGAAAGCGGTGGGAATTGCAGAGTTTCCTGAGTTGAGGCAACAAGCAATTATCGTGGACAGCTGTTCGAAACGATTCAACGTGTGCGGCGCACGCGTGGGGGTCATTGCGAGCCACAATACGGATGTGATAGCCAGCGCACTCAAATACGGTCAAGCGCGATTGTCTGTCGCAACACTCGAACAAATCGCAGTAGCACCGTTACTCAACGATCCTTTGCCGTATACACGGCCGATCGTCGAAGAATTTCGGAGGCGAAGAGACGTTGTTGTCAAAGAGTTGAAAAAGATTCCTGGCGTGACATCCTACAATCCCGAAGGAGCTTTCTACATTGTCATCGGGTTGCCCGTCGGAGATGCCGAGAAATTCTCGAAATGGATGATTGAAGATTTTGAGCTCAAGAACGAAACTGTCCTCGTTGCACCCGGGCAGGGCTTTTATGCTACACCCGGGAAAGGAATCAACGAGGTACGATTGGCGTTCATGCTTGGCGTTGAGGATATGAAGCAATCCCTCACGATTCTTGGGGCCGCTCTCAAGGAATACCAACACAAAGGATTATGACGACTTTTCCAACTACAACAGCGAATTGATAGAATATGGCGAAGATTACGATAGACGGAAATCAATACGAAGTTGATCCGAAATTGTCCGTCATCGAAGTGGCGCGTCAGAACGGGATTCACATACCGCACTTTTGCTGGCACCCGAAGCTCTCTGTCTCCGGCAACTGCCGAATGTGTCTTGTTGAAATCGAAAAAATCCCTAAGCTGGCAATTGCGTGCGCGACACAAGTCGCTGACGGGATGATCGTCAAGACAAAGAGCGATAAAGTCATCAAGGCCCGCAATGCCGTGATGGAATTCTTGCTGATCAATCATCCTTTGGATTGTCCCATATGCGACGAGGCAGGTGAATGCAAGCTTCAGGATTATGCCTACAAATACAGCATTGGGTATAGTCGCTTCGAGGAAGATAAAGTGCACAAACCAAAGCGCGTCGCCCTCGGACCCAACATCATGCTGGATGTGGAGCGCTGCATTATGTGTTCCCGATGCATCCGGTTTTCGGATGAGATTGCCCATCAACCTGTTTTGACATTCACAGAGCGCGGAAACCACGTTGTGCTCACAACATTTCCGGGAACACAGCTCGACAATCCCTACTCCATGAACGTCATCGAATTGTGTCCTGTCGGAGCCTTGACGAGCCGGGATTTCCGATTCAAATCCCGTGTGTGGGAAATGTCTTCGACCGAAAGTGTTTGCACTGGCTGTGCACGGGGATGCAACATGGACGTGTGGGTGCGTAACAATGAAATTCTGCGTCTCACGCCGCGCAAGAACGAAGAGGTAAACTCTTATTGGATGTGTGACCACGGAAGACTGGACACATTCAAATATGTTAACAGTCCTGCCCGGCTCAATGGGCCATTGCTCCGCAAGGAAGGTCAATTGGTGGAAGTTGGATGGGATGAGGCAATATCAAAAGTTGTATCGGAATTGCGGGCGTTCAAAAAGACAGAAATCGCGGGGCTGGGCTCGGCCTATGCAACCAATGAAGACAATTATGTCTTCCAGCGCCTTCTGAAGGAGAGTCTGGGCACGAAACATATTGATTTCGTTCGGCACATCAAGGAAGGTGATGAAGATGAGCTCTTGATTCGTGCCGACAAGTCTCCCAACAGCGTTGGTGTGCGTGAAGTGGGCATCGTTCCTCCGGAAGGTGGATTGAACTTCGAAGGCATTCTCAACGCGATAAAAGAGGGTACGATCAAAGCTCTGTACGTGTTGGAAGACAACATTGCAGCCGATCCCCAGGTTGCCAAAATACTTTCAAACCTTCAACTGCTTATCGTTCATTCGTACCAAAAAAATGAGACCACTGATCTCGCGGACATAGTGCTTTCCAGTTCGACCTATGCCGAAAAGAACGGAACATTCATCAATTTCCAGGGAAGAATTCAGCGCATTCGTCCAGCCGTTACCACCCTCGACAAAGATCGAGCTCTTGACGGACTTTCGATGAGTCGCTGGGATAAATTTGCCGCACATAACGACAAGTGGGGCAAGGGGACAAAGCGCGATTGCCGTTCAACGTGGAGAATCGTTGCCGCTATAGCAGCAGCGCTTGGCTCAAAGATGAAATACAACCAGGCAGATGATGTGTTCAAAGAAATATCTGAAAGAGTCCCTGCGTTTAAAGGTTTGACATATCTCAAAATAGGTTCGTCCGGGAAGAAACTCGAATTGCGGCTTAATACAGCGAACACCCATTCAATCGTCACTTGATAGTAGCATTCCATGGATCTCGTCGAAGCTCTCGTTAAAGTCATCATTGTCGTCGGTTCACTGATCACCGGAGCCGCGGTGATGGTGTATCTTGAGAGAAAGATAAGCGCGTACATTCAGAATCGTATCGGCCCCAATAGAGTCGGACCCAGAGGTTGGCTTCAACCTATTGCTGACGTCGTCAAACTCCTGATGAAGGAAGACATTGTACCCAAGTCCGCCAATCGGTTCATACACGATTTGGCGCCGATCCTCTCGATAACGATTGCCCTGAGTACCTTTGCGGTCATCCCGTTCGGCAATACGATCGAGTTGTTTGGGAGAACGGTGAAACTCATGATCGCCGACGTAAATGTGGGCATGCTCTATATTCTTGCACTAACGTCTGTCGGTGTGTACGGCATCACACTTGCCGGGTGGTCGTCCAACAGCAAGTACTCTCTCCTCGGAGGGTTAAGATCGTCAGCCCAACTCATCAGTTATGAATTGTCGATGGGGCTTTCCATCATAGGCGTTATCATGGTTGCCGGTACCCTGAGATTGGATCAAGTCGTAATCCACCAAATGCGATATTTGTGGGGTTGGCTGCCCGCCTGGAATATTTTTCTTCAACCTGTTGGATTCGTAACCTTCCTCGTTTCATCGTTCGCCGAAACGAACCGTCTTCCGTTTGATTTGCCTGAAGCGGAACCGGAACTTGTCGGGGGGTACCATACCGAGTATTCGGGAATGAAATTTGGTCTTTTCTTCCTTTCCGAGTACGCCAACATGATTACGTCAAGTGCGTTGATAACGACCCTTTTTCTCGGAGGGTGGAGCATTCCCTTCGTCGAAAATTTGGGACTTTCGGCGATGACGCTGAGCCTTCTACAAGTCGGAGCTTTTGTCGCAAAGGTTTTTGTTGTCCTGATGTTCTACATTGTTGTCCGATGGACAATTCCACGATTTCGCTATGATCAGCTTATGAACCTAGGTTGGAAAGTCATGTTACCGCTCGCAATCGCAAACATACTGCTTACGGGTGGACTCTTGTTGGCGTTCAATTAATTCGGAATCTTTTGAAAATGGGAACAAACGGGAAAGTGATTCGAAAGCGCGATTTGGGGTTCTGGGAAAAAATCTATATCCCGGAGATTCTTCGTGGGATGCGACTCACGATTTCCCAGATGTTTAAACCGAAATTCACAATTCAATATCCGGAACACAAATTCACACCGCCTGTCTCATTCCGTGGAAGGCCGGTCCTTGTAGAAGAAAACGGGGTTGAACGATGTGTGGCCTGCGGTCTTTGTTCGCGCGTTTGTCCTGCATTAGCGATTGATGTCCAGGCATCGGAAACAGAGCTTGCCAAGGAGCGTTACCCGATTAAGTTTGAAATAAACATGGTGCGCTGTATCTTCTGCGGATTTTGTGAGGAGGTTTGTCCTGAAGAAGCTATCGTGATGAGTCAGGAATACGAGCTTGTCTTTTCGAGTCAGCAGGAAGCAATCTTTGGGATGGACAAACTCCTGATGAGCACCGAAAAACTGAAGGGGCGTCTCGAATTCTTGAGGAATCATCGGTAGCCTTTTTTCTTTGACCACGGCGTTGGTTAAGTAGTTCCATTTTCCAAAGTCGACACATGTTTTCTCAGGTTAGTAGCGCCGCAACATTTGGCGTGAATGCGTACCTGGTGCAAGTGGAGACGAATGTTGACGGAAGTGTCCCGCGGTTCTTCATGGTTGGACTTCCGGACAACGCAGTGAAGGAAAGCTACCACCGCGTATTTTCTGCCATCCGAAATTCCGACTATCACTTTCCCGGACAACGGGTCACCATCAATCTTGCGCCTGCCGACGTCAAAAAAGAAGGTTCCGCCTATGATCTCCCCATTGCGCTCGGAATCCTGGTTAGTTCTGACCAGCTAATTTCACCTGTCCTGAAAGATTTCCTCGTCCTCGGCGAGCTTGCTCTCGACGGGGCGCTCAGACCTGTACACGGTACACTTGTTATTGCCATCGAAGCAAGGGCGCAAGGATTTCGCGGGATAGTCTTGCCGCGTGAGAATGCTCAGGAGGCGGCGATGGTTGAAGGCCTCGACGTTTATCCAATGGAAACATTCAGGGAGACCGTGGAATTCCTCAGGAGCGAGTATCAGATCTTGAAACCATTCAAAGTGGATGCAAGGTCGATGTTTTCCGTGGACCAGCATTACACTGTCGATTTTGCCGATGTAAAGGGTCAAGAGAGTGTCAAGCGTTCGCTCGAAGTTGCCGCAGCCGGCGGCCATAATATTTTGCTGATAGGTCCTCCAGGATCCGGAAAGACCATGCTAGCCAAACGTCTGCCAACAATTCTTCCACCAATGACATTCGAAGAGGCGCTGGAGACGACAAAGATACACTCCGTGGCAGGTATCCTGCCGCCCAATACTGCACTCGTTGCCGTCCGTCCGTTTCGATCGCCGCATCATACGATATCCGATTCGGCGCTGGTGGGAGGAGGGACGATTCCGCGACCCGGTGAAATCTCCCTCTCGCATCATGGGGTTTTGTTTCTTGATGAACTTCCAGAATTTGCCCGCAACGTCCTCGAAGTCATGCGGCAACCGCTCGAAGACAGCAAGGTAACCATTAGCAGAACAAAGATGACGGTCGATTATCCTGCGAATTTCATGCTCGTTTGTGCCATGAACCCCTGTCCCTGTGGGAATTTTGGAAGCAAAGAAAACGAGTGTACCTGTAACCCGTTGCAGATCCAAAAGTATGTTGGGAAAATTTCAGGCCCGTTGCTCGACAGAATTGACATACACGTCGAAGTGCAATCTGTCAAATACGCTGATCTTTCGTCCAAGAGAAGCGGAGAGAAATCGTGCGTGATCCGCCAGCGGGTGGTTGAGGCAAGAAAACGACAGGAGGACCGTTTCAAAGGGAGAAAAGGCCTCTTCTCGAATGCCGACATGGAGTCAAAGGAGATCAAGGAATTCTGTCAGATTGATTCCCAGGGTGCTGAACTTCTTAAGTTGGCCATGAATCGTCTTGGCCTCTCTGCCCGCGCATACGACCGTATCCTGAAAGTTGCCCGGACTATTGCAGATTTGTCCGGTAGTTCCGATATTAAATCGGAGCATCTCGGCGAAGCAATTCAATACCGTAGCCTCGATAGGAACTACTACGCGACTTGATCATTTTATCCAACCTGATATCCCATCTCATGAACGTTTAACGAAAATTACAAAATCGATCGCTCCCACGAAGAAGAATGGTTGTGGATTGTATCTGGGGTATTGACTGAAGATCGATTGAAGTATACCATCCTGTCTGCTTTGGTCGATACCTACTTCTAAGAATTCCCCTTCCTACATAATGATGTCTGGTATCTTTCTTGTGATTTGCGGCAACATTCAATAATTTCCGACGAGAATGTGTTAATGCATGATCATACCCTGCTGAGGCAAGCGTGGGTTTATTTGGAATTACTCGACGAATTTGATACGGTGAGTTCTATAAGGGGGAGGCGTTCTTTTATGAAGACAATCTTGGTAATTGATGATGAGGACGATTTGCGAGCCATGGTCGTCAAGGCACTCAAGGCTGAGGGATTCGAAACGATTGAGGCGGATAATGGGTCCTCTGCACTTACACTTGCCAGGAATCGCCATCCCGACTTAATCATCAGTGACGTGATCATGGACAGTGGAAGCGGATTTATGCTTCAAGAGCTGCTACGTGAGGATCCGGCGACAGCCAGTATCCCCTTGATTTTAATGAGTGGACACGCAAAACACGTAGGTGCGTGGCAATCAGACTCTGCAACAGAGTACTTGGCAAAGCCGTTTGGTTTACTGGAGTTGCTGGCTTCTGTAGCCCGAAAGTTAGGTCCGAAGTCCGGATCATAGATTAATGTTTAGGGGACTTGATTCAGTTGAACATCCGTTCCCGAGTCAAAATGGTAACGTGTGGAGAATGCGTGCAGATCCCAAATGCAAACTCCAGTTTATAAGCGAATCTATATGAGACAATCAAACTTGTTCTTGTTGTGGAGATAATTCAAAGAATGGGGAAGAAGCTCTTTACTATCCTCAACGTTGACAACGACCATGAGCGGCGGTCTCTCAACTCATCTTTCCTCAAGGAGCACGGTTACGCCATTTTCGAGGCCACCACGGGTACGAACTGCCTACAATTGGCACGAACTGAAAAACCTGACGCCATCCTTCTTGCTGAAGAGCTTCCAGACATCGAACCCACGGAAGTTTGCCGGCGTCTGAAAGCCGACATCGAAACCAGTCATGTTCTCGTGGTCCTCATTTCCCCTGAAGCTGGTAGGATTACGCAAGGTGCGTCCGTTGAATCCGACGCGGATGGAGTCCTGCTATCGCCTTTTTCAAGTGACGAATTGCGCGCTTGCATCCTTACGATGGAAAGAGTAAGAAGGACCCAGGACCACCTTCTGAAAGCAGAGGCTTTCCTCGAACAACGGGTCATGGATCGAACTGCGGAACTCGAAATCATCAATGGTGCATTACAACAAGAGATCGTTGAGCGCAAGCGGACGGAAGAGAAGATCAAGGCAAGTGAAGTATTCTTTCGAGAGATCACCGAGAATTCTTCTGACATCATTCTCATTCTCAACACAAGGGGAATCCTAACATATGCCAGCCCTTCTGTAGAACGTTTCCTTGGGTATGCGCCTGAAGAAATGATAGGAAAGTCGAGCTTTCGGTTCATTCACCGGGATGACGTCGCGCGAGCGATGCAAGAGTTCAGTAAAGCCATTCGCGTGAAGGAGCCTGCTATTCCCAACTCATTTCGGGTCCTGCACAAGGATGGCTCTGAGCGCATCCTAGAAGGATTGGGCAAAAACCTTTTGGAGAATTCGGCCATTGCGGGATTCATTATGAATGTCCACGACGTTACAGAGCGCAGGCGCATGGAAGAAGCGAGCAGGCTCTTTGCTCATACGTTGGAAGGCATCTCGGAATTCGTAACGATAACGGATCTCAATGACCGGTTTACGTTTGTCAACCAGGCGTTTCTCAAGGCGTACGGGTACGAACGTGAGGAGGTCATTGGCCAGCATGTAGGAATACTCTGGTCTCCGAATAACCCTGGGGGACTTCTAAAGGAAATTCTCGAGCAAAACAGGTCCAGGAGCTGGAACGGGGAGTTGCTCAATCTGACAAAAGACGGCCGCGAATTCCCTATCTCTCTGCACACATCCCGAATCAGGAATGATCATGGAGAGGTCATTGGGCTCGTCGGAATTAGCGAAGATATCGCAGAGCGCAAAAAGGTAGAAGAAACACTGCGCGAATCGGAGGCGAAATATCGCGAGCTTGTCGAACATATCAACGATGCTATTTTTTCTACAGACATACACGAAAAGATTACTTACATCAGTCCGACGGCGGAACCCCTGACCGGATACAAACCGGAGGACATGATTGGCCATTCAGTAGAAGAGTTCATCGATCCGATCTTTCTTCCTAAGCTCCGAGAACGATATGCAAGAACAGACCAAGAGCGTTTGGAACCAGTTGAATATCGAGTCAAGACCAAGTCCGGAGTGTTCCTCTGGGTCCGAAGCTCGAGCAGGCTAATCCTCGAAGGGGGCAAGCCTGTTGGCATGCGTGGGGTACTGACTGACATTACTGCACAGAAACGAGCGCAGGAAACTGTGACCATGCTAAGCCACACAATCAAGAGTATTGCCGAATGTGTCTGCATTACGGATCACAAGAATGTCATTCTGTTTGTCAATCAGGCATTTTTGGCTACCTACGGTTATAACGAAGAAGAGTTAATCGGCAAAACCATTGACATTGTAAACCCCGCTTCGAGCACCGTGCTGAAGGTGCTCGACGAGACACTCCAGGGAAGTTGGCAAGGGGAGCTTGTGAATCGAAAAAAAGACGGAACGGAATTTCCCATCCATCTTTCAACATCGGTTGTTCGTGATGAAGAAGGAGATGCGATCGCCCTTGTCGGGGTTACGACGGACATCTCTGAGCGGAAGAAGATAGAACAAGAACTCAAACTTCAAAGGCAACATCTTCAAGAAAACTACGAGCAGCTCAAGCAGCTTGAAATCGCACGAGACACTCTCTTTCATATGATTGTCCACGATATGCGCTCACGTCTGACCGTGCTTATGATGGGACTGGAACTCCTGGAAAAAACTGAACTGAAGAACATCAAGCACGCTAACCGTCAAGTACTCGTGAGGGCGCTTAACACAACAACGACCCTGAGTCAAATGGTCAATTCATTGCTTGACATCAGCAAGATGGAGTCGGGAGAGATGAAGCTGAAGTTGACTAGGTGCAATCTTGTTGCACTCGCTCAAAAGCTCGTTTCTGTTTATGAACTACAGCGGGAGAACCGCAGGTTCATCATCGATGCTCCGCTGGAACCAGTGGAGATTTTCTGCGACGCTGACTTAATATTGCGTGTAATTCAAAACCTTTTCTCGAATGCACTGAAGTTTACTCTTGACAACGGAACCATCACCATTAGAGTCCAGAGTCTGGAAGATGGTGCCAGGCTATCGGTTGAAGATACCGGTACCGGCATTCCATCCCACCACCTTCCAAAAATTTTTGACAAGTTCTATCAGGCTGAAGCCCGGGAAAGTTCGACAGGACTTGGTCTCACATTCTGCAAGCTGGCGGTCGAGCTGCACGGAGGCCGCGTTGGAGTTGAGAGCGAGATTGGCAAAGGGAGTACGTTTTGGATCCTTCTTCCTTCTTTGCTTGCGTAACTCCTGGGAAAAGATCCTCTGAGGTTGGCCGCGAAGCAAACCTGTTCTGATTGCTAGTTTGTGCGACTCTATCCTGAAAGTTGCCGGACTATTGCAGATTTGTCCGGTAGTTCCGATATTAAATCGGAGCATCTCGGCGAAGCAATTCAATACCGTAGCCTCGATAGGAACTACTACGCGACTTGATCATTTTATCCAACCTGATATCCCATCTCATGAACGTTTAACGAAAATTACAAAATCGATCGCTCCCACGAAGAAGAATGGTTGTGGATTGTATCTGGGGTATTGACTGAAGATCGATTGAAGTATACCATCCTGTCTGCTTTGGTCGATACCTACTTCTAAGAATTCCCCTTCCTACATAATGATGTCTGGTATCTTTCTTGTGATTTGCGGCAACATTCAATAATTTCCGACGAGAATGTGTTAATGCATGATCATACCCTGCTGAGGCAAGCGTGGGTTTATTTGGAATTACTCGACGAATTTGATACGGTGAGTTCTATAAGGGGGAGGCGTTCTTTTATGAAGACAATCTTGGTAATTGATGATGAGGACGATTTGCGAGCCATGGTCGTCAAGGCACTCAAGGCTGAGGGATTCGAAACGATTGAGGCGGATAATGGGTCCTCTGCACTTACACTTGCCAGGAATCGCCATCCCGACTTAATCATCAGTGACGTGATCATGGACAGTGGAAGCGGATTTATGCTTCAAGAGCTGCTACGTGAGGATCCGGCGACAGCCAGTATCCCCTTGATTTTAATGAGTGGACACGCAAAACACGTAGGTGCGTGGCAATCAGACTCTGCAACAGAGTACTTGGCAAAGCCGTTTGGTTTACTGGAGTTGCTGGCTTCTGTAGCCCGAAAGTTAGGTCCGAAGTCCGGATCATAGATTAATGTTTAGGGGACTTGATTCAGTTGAACATCCGTTCCCGAGTCAAAATGGTAACGTGTGGAGAATGCGTGCAGATCCCAAATGCAAACTCCAGTTTATAAGCGAATCTATATGAGACAATCAAACTTGTTCTTGTTGTGGAGATAATTCAAAGAATGGGGAAGAAGCTCTTTACTATCCTCAACGTTGACAACGACCATGAGCGGCGGTCTCTCAACTCATCTTTCCTCAAGGAGCACGGTTACGCCATTTTCGAGGCCACCACGGGTACGAACTGCCTACAATTGGCACGAACTGAAAAACCTGACGCCATCCTTCTTGCTGAAGAGCTTCCAGACATCGAACCCACGGAAGTTTGCCGGCGTCTGAAAGCCGACATCGAAACCAGTCATGTTCTCGTGGTCCTCATTTCCCCTGAAGCTGGTAGGATTACGCAAGGTGCGTCCGTTGAATCCGACGCGGATGGAGTCCTGCTATCGCCTTTTTCAAGTGACGAATTGCGCGCTTGCATCCTTACGATGGAAAGAGTAAGAAGGACCCAGGACCACCTTCTGAAAGCAGAGGCTTTCCTCGAACAACGGGTCATGGATCGAACTGCGGAACTCGAAATCATCAATGGTGCATTACAACAAGAGATCGTTGAGCGCAAGCGGACGGAAGAGAAGATCAAGGCAAGTGAAGTATTCTTTCGAGAGATCACCGAGAATTCTTCTGACATCATTCTCATTCTCAACACAAGGGGAATCCTAACATATGCCAGCCCTTCTGTAGAACGTTTCCTTGGGTATGCGCCTGAAGAAATGATAGGAAAGTCGAGCTTTCGGTTCATTCACCGGGATGACGTCGCGCGAGCGATGCAAGAGTTCAGTAAAGCCATTCGCGTGAAGGAGCCTGCTATTCCCAACTCATTTCGGGTCCTGCACAAGGATGGCTCTGAGCGCATCCTAGAAGGATTGGGCAAAAACCTTTTGGAGAATTCGGCCATTGCGGGATTCATTATGAATGTCCACGACGTTACAGAGCGCAGGCGCATGGAAGAAGCGAGCAGGCTCTTTGCTCATACGTTGGAAGGCATCTCGGAATTCGTAACGATAACGGATCTCAATGACCGGTTTACGTTTGTCAACCAGGCGTTTCTCAAGGCGTACGGGTACGAACGTGAGGAGGTCATTGGCCAGCATGTAGGAATACTCTGGTCTCCGAATAACCCTGGGGGACTTCTAAAGGAAATTCTCGAGCAAAACAGGTCCAGGAGCTGGAACGGGGAGTTGCTCAATCTGACAAAAGACGGCCGCGAATTCCCTATCTCTCTGCACACATCCCGAATCAGGAATGATCATGGAGAGGTCATTGGGCTCGTCGGAATTAGCGAAGATATCGCAGAGCGCAAAAAGGTAGAAGAAACACTGCGCGAATCGGAGGCGAAATATCGCGAGCTTGTCGAACATATCAACGATGCTATTTTTTCTACAGACATACACGAAAAGATTACTTACATCAGTCCGACGGCGGAACCCCTGACCGGATACAAACCGGAGGACATGATTGGCCATTCAGTAGAAGAGTTCATCGATCCGATCTTTCTTCCTAAGCTCCGAGAACGATATGCAAGAACAGACCAAGAGCGTTTGGAACCAGTTGAATATCGAGTCAAGACCAAGTCCGGAGTGTTCCTCTGGGTCCGAAGCTCGAGCAGGCTAATCCTCGAAGGGGGCAAGCCTGTTGGCATGCGTGGGGTACTGACTGACATTACTGCACAGAAACGAGCGCAGGAAACTGTGACCATGCTAAGCCACACAATCAAGAGTATTGCCGAATGTGTCTGCATTACGGATCACAAGAATGTCATTCTGTTTGTCAATCAGGCATTTTTGGCTACCTACGGTTATAACGAAGAAGAGTTAATCGGCAAAACCATTGACATTGTAAACCCCGCTTCGAGCACCGTGCTGAAGGTGCTCGACGAGACACTCCAGGGAAGTTGGCAAGGGGAGCTTGTGAATCGAAAAAAAGACGGAACGGAATTTCCCATCCATCTTTCAACATCGGTTGTTCGTGATGAAGAAGGAGATGCGATCGCCCTTGTCGGGGTTACGACGGACATCTCTGAGCGGAAGAAGATAGAACAAGAACTCAAACTTCAAAGGCAACATCTTCAAGAAAACTACGAGCAGCTCAAGCAGCTTGAAATCGCACGAGACACTCTCTTTCATATGATTGTCCACGATATGCGCTCACGTCTGACCGTGCTTATGATGGGACTGGAACTCCTGGAAAAAACTGAACTGAAGAACATCAAGCACGCTAACCGTCAAGTACTCGTGAGGGCGCTTAACACAACAACGACCCTGAGTCAAATGGTCAATTCATTGCTTGACATCAGCAAGATGGAGTCGGGAGAGATGAAGCTGAAGTTGACTAGGTGCAATCTTGTTGCACTCGCTCAAAAGCTCGTTTCTGTTTATGAACTACAGCGGGAGAACCGCAGGTTCATCATCGATGCTCCGCTGGAACCAGTGGAGATTTTCTGCGACGCTGACTTAATATTGCGTGTAATTCAAAACCTTTTCTCGAATGCACTGAAGTTTACTCTTGACAACGGAACCATCACCATTAGAGTCCAGAGTCTGGAAGATGGTGCCAGGCTATCGGTTGAAGATACCGGTACCGGCATTCCATCCCACCACCTTCCAAAAATTTTTGACAAGTTCTATCAGGCTGAAGCCCGGGAAAGTTCGACAGGACTTGGTCTCACATTCTGCAAGCTGGCGGTCGAGCTGCACGGAGGCCGCGTTGGAGTTGAGAGCGAGATTGGCAAAGGGAGTACGTTTTGGATCCTTCTTCCTTCTTTGCTTGCGTAACTCCTGGGAAAAGATCCTTTGAGGTTGGCCGCGAAGCAAACCTGTTCTGATTGCCAGTTTGTGCGACTTTATCCTGAAAGTTGCCCGGACTATTGCAGATTTGTCCGGTAGTTCCGATATTCAATCGGAGCATCTCGGCGAAGCAATTCAATACCGTAGCCTCGACAGGAATTTCTATGCAGGTTAAAAGAGCGCAGTGTGTTGGATAGACCGTCAATGCATTTCAACCACTTTCATAAGAAGGGATAGGACTCGACATGAAGAATTCACTCTTGATTCTCTTTACCGTTGTGTTTACGCTCTCTCTTTTTGCTCAACAAAAACAAGGTAATGAACGTACAATCGTTGGAGAAGTCGTCGATATACAGTGCTATGCGACTGGAGCAACCGGTCCAGGCAAAGGACAAAAGCACAAGGACTGTGCGATTGAATGCGCCAAAGGCGGAATCCCCTTGGGAATTCTGGAGGATAACTCAAACACTTTTTATCTCGCCGGACAATCGAAAGTCGCAATGAAAGGTGCTAACGAACTTCTTCTTCCGTTTGTTGCGGAAAGGGTGAAAGTGACGGGCAAAGTCTATGAAAAAGGAGGGATAAAGTTTTTGCTTATCAAAAAGGTGAGCAAACTTTCTGAGTGACGAGGAGAACTTGGATCAAGGGCGAATGCAAGAAGGCGATCATATGATCGCCTTCTTGCTTTAGAGTCGCGGGAAAAGATGTTTCCTCAATATAATCGCATGCCAAGACCTAGCTCGCCTTCCGGCGGCACCTTGTAACTCCTCAGTCGTTTTCGTATATTTTCCTGTTCCTGAGAATCATGAAAGGCGGTTTGATGCATCGAGTTACACTGATACCCGGTGACGGGATTGGACCAAGCATAGCCGATTCGACAAGAATGGTGATCGAAGCCACCGGAGTCAAGGTTGAGTGGGATGTTCATCAGGCAGGCATGGCAGGAATTGAGCAGTTCAAAGATCCACTTCCCAAAGAAACATTGGATTCAGTCGCGAGGAACAAAGTTGCCCTAAAGGGACCGTTGACGACCCCCGTCGGAATGGGCTTCAGGAGCGTCAACGTTGCGCTGAGAAAGGAATTCGACCTCTACATCAACCTCAGGCCCGCCAAATCAATGGAGGGCGTCAATACGGCCTTTAAGGACGTAGATTTGATAGTATTTCGCGAAAATACTGAAGAGTTCTACTCGGGAATTGAGCATTATATTGACGCGAAGAGAAGCGCCGCAGAAACAATAGGAGTTGTGACCAGAACTGGTAGCGAGAGAATAGTGAGAGCGGCATTCGACTACGCGCGCAAACACAAGCGCAAGAAGGTTACGATCGTTCACAAAGCAAATATCATGAAGTACACGAGCGGACTCTTTTTGGATGTCGGAAGGGAAGTGGCAAAAGAGTATCCGGAAATAGAATGCAACGACAGGATTGTCGACAATATGGCGATGCAGCTCGTTACTCGTCCTCAACAATTTGACATCATTGTAACGACAAATTTGTTTGGAGACATTCTATCAGATCTTTGCTCGGGTCTCGTTGGAGGTTTGGGTCTTGCGCCCGGTGCGAATATCGGCTTTGATGCGGCAATTTTCGAGGCAGTCCACGGAAGCGCGCCGGACATAGCGGGAAAGGATCTTGCAAATCCATCTGCAATGATCCTGGCTGGGGCGATGTTGTTGGACTATCTTGGGGAATTTGACGCGGCGAGCAAAGTACGAGAATCGGTTGCGTCTGTTCTCAGGCAAGGGAAGAAACTGACGAGAGATCTCTCTCCAAACCGATATGTGGGCACAAAGGAGTTTACAGAAACCATCCTTTCCGCAGAGGGATTGTTGGGAAAGAATTAGTGACGACCTATAAATTGAAATTTCTGTACGATGAGTATGCACATGGAAAATTATTCACATAAGATCTTTTGGGGAGCTGTGTTTGTGCTCGTTGGCGGGCTTTTCCTCGCGCGTAATCTGGGTTATATCGATTTTCATCACACGATACGAACGTATTGGCCGGTATTCCTTATTCTCATTGGACTCAACATTGTCATTTCGTCGTATTCTCGGCGGAAAAGAGAATGAAAATCGGCAACATAAATATTGAGCAGCCAATTTTGTTGGCGCCAATGGAGGACGTCACAGATCTCTCCTTTCGTGTAATCTGCAAGAGACTGGGTGCTGACGTCGTTTATACTGAATTTGTCAATGCCGAAGGACTGGTTCGTGACTCCAACAAAACCAGGGCGAAAATGCACTTCATTCCTGAAGAACGTCCGATCGGAATTCAGATCTACGGGAGCAGTGATGCTTCGATGGGCGCAGCTGCCCAAATAGCCGAAAGCCTCCAACCGGATCTGATTGACATCAACTGTGGTTGTTGGGTAAAGAATGTCGCAGGTCATGGAGCGGGTGCCGGACTTCTCCGCGATTTGCCCAAGATGGAACAGCTGGTATCATCCGTCGTGAAATCTGTGAAATTACCTGTGACGGTTAAAACACGGCTTGGCTGGGACAGCGAATCGATCAAGATCATTGATGTCGCCAAAATGGTCGAACAATCGGGTGCAGCCGCATTGACAATTCACTGCCGCACACGTGCTCAAGGGCACAAAGGAGATCCCGATTATTCGTGGATTCCAAAAGTAAAAGCGGAAGTCTCAATTCCGATTATTGTGAATGGCGGAGCAAACGAGCCTAACGATGTGAAGAGGATATTCGATGAAACCGGGTGTGACGGCGTTATGATAGCCCGTGGCGCAATTGACAACCCGTGGATATTTCAGCAGACAAAACATTTCTTGAAGACCGGAGGACTGTTGCCTCCACCTTCGCTTGAAGAACGAATGGCGATGCTGTTTGAACACATGGATTATGCGATTCAGTATAAAGGGGAAAGGAAAGCTGTCATCGAGTTCAGAAAGCACTATACCGCATATCTTAAGGGATTCCCGAACGCGGCGAAAACAAGAATTTCGCTTATGCCGTTCGTCGAAAAAGCTCCGATTGCTGAAATCCTGCAGAACTTCCTTCGTCACACGCGCGAGGCCGAATTGATTCCATCCGTACAAATTGCATCCTGATAATTTTCATGGATAAGAAAGTCGTTGCCGAAATCCTTGACGAAATGGGGACGCTCTTTGAGATCAAAGGGGAGAATCCATTCAAATGCCGGGCCTATCACAATGGAGCCCGCGTGGTCGAGGCTCTCACGCAAGACATCGATGAATTGGTGAAGACAGGTGGAATCAAAGAGATCAAAGGAATCGGCCCGGGGCTTGCAGAGACGATCAAAGAACTTGTTTCAACGGGGTCTTCGAAGGGCTTTGAGGCGTTGAAGTCATCGCTTCCAACTGGTTTACTTGAAATGGTGAAGATTCAGGGTTTGGGGCCGAAGCGAATCAAGATTCTCTATGAAAAGCTCAAGATTGGTTCGATCCCTGAATTGAAGAAGGCTTGTGAAGAACATCGTCTGGCTAAACTTGACGGGTTTGGCGAGAAAACTGAAGAAAATATTCTTAAGGGAATTGAACTGAGGACCAGGGTCAGTGACAAACATTTGTATTCGGAGGCCAAGGATTCTGCCGATGAAATCTTAAAGCTCGTTCGGAAGCTTAAAGAAGTGAAACGATGTGAGGTTGCCGGAAGTCTGCGTCGCAAAAAGGAAATTATCGGTGATATCGACATAGTGGTTGGCGCGGAAAAGAAGAACAGGGCCAAGATATTCAAGGCGTTCGTGACACATCCGGCGGTGGAATCGGTGATTGGTCAGGGAGAGACAAAGGCAAGCGTGTTGCTTAAAAGCGGCATCAATTGCGATATGAGGATTGTTGAGGACGCAGAGTATCCATTCGCCCTCAACTACTTTACCGGGAGCAAGGAGCACAATGTCGAAATGCGATCTCGTGCTCGCAAAGTTGGATGGAGCCTGAATGAATATGAATTCTCCAAAATCGAAGGGGAAAAAAATGTCAAACGCCCCCCTGCGTGCAAAGAGGAGGGGGATATCTACGGAGCATTGGGCCTGAGTTATGTTCCGCCTGAACTTCGCGAAAATGTCGGTGAGTTTGAAGCCGCCGAAAAGGGTAAGATTCCCAGTCTTATTGAAGAAACGGACCTGAAGGGGACATTCCACTGCCATACGACGGCAAGCGATGGTTCAAACTCGTTGGCTGAAATGGTGGATGCGGCAAAACAACTTGGGTGGCAGTACCTTGGAATTGCAGATCACAGCAAAGTTGCGGTCTACGCGAACGGCTTGACGCCAGAACGAGTAAGAGCTCAGCAAAAAGAAATCGATAAACTCAATGGTTCTCTTAGCAAATTTCGTGTTTTCAAAGGGACAGAGGTGGATATACTCACTGATGGAACGCTTGACTTTAACGACAAGGTGCTTTCATCGTTCGATTACGTAGTTGCCTCGATCCATAGCAAGTTTAAAATGACCGAATCGGAGGCAACAAAACGAGTCATCCGTGCGCTCAAGAACAAGTATGTGACCATACTTGGGCATCCGACAGGCAGATTACTTCTGTCCCGTGATGGCTACCCTCTGAATCTCATCGAGGTAATCAATGCAGCGTCAGATTATGGAAAGTCAATTGAGATTAACGCACATCCAGTACGGCTTGATCTTGATTGGCGTTTGGTGAAGTATGCAAAAGAAAAAGGTGTTAGAATTTGCATTAATCCGGATGCACATAATGTTGATGGGCTGAAGGATGTACGATTTGGTGTCGGAATTGCTCGAAAGGGCTGGCTGGAGACTAAAGATGTCGTAAACTGCTGGAATGTCAAAGAAGTGGAAAACTTCTTTAGCTCAACAAGATCATAGGAGCGTCGATGTGTTTTACTCATCTCTGAACTCTAACCAAGGTTAATCTCATGGGAAAATCTTTTTCTTTCATAATTGGCGGTGCACTGGTCTTCTTTGGAATAGTTTTTCTGCTCGACAATTTGGACATCGTTGATTCAGCTTGGATATTTGAAAACTTCTGGCCCATTCTCCTGATCATTGCGGGCCTTGCGCTTATAGGAAATCGGGGCAAATGGCACGGACATTACGATGCGCCGGGATCTTCAATTCCGCCGTCAGAGTCTAGTTCGGCCGCCCATTCGATGCCCGGCGACCATTTTTATGAATCAGAAGTATTTGGGAGCATTCATCGCGAGCTTTCCTCAAAGAACTTCACTGGCGGGCATTGTTCCGTGGTGTTCGGCGATATCAAATTGGATTTGACACAGGTCGAATTGTCGGCGGGGGAGCAAACCCTTCAATTCAATACTGTATTTGGTAATGTGAGAATTGTCTTGCCTGAGAACCTGGAATACTCAGTAAAGGCGAATTTTGTTGCGGGCGGAGTAAATGTCAAAGGTGATCGACGCGGTGGCGTATTTCAAAATATTGCCGTCCGATCAAATGGTTTTACTACTGCTGATAAGAGATTGGCAATCATTGCATCCTCAGTGTTTGGCGATATCAAGATCGTATAGGTTGACTATGTATTCACAATTTGTTCGAAATTGACTATGAGTATTTACTCAGCACTCTCCATGGAAGTACCAGTGATCGCATACTCGGTGCTTCATCAGATGAGGAAAGAAATCGCCGACAAGGATTATACAAAGACGATTCGCGAGATGCACACAATGGTCCGCTCCGAAAGCGACCAGGTGATGAAAGTCTGGATGAGCCACCTTGCAGAAATAACCGCTTCGTCCGTCCAGACGACGCGCGGCACGCTTTCCCAGTTTCTCACCCTTCCTCTCGACACCGATAAGAAGGAAATTTATCGAATCCTTGAAGATCAGATCGGACAATTGTTCAAACAGATTCTGCCGGTCTCGAAAATTGGCGTCGTGTCCAGCACGGAAGGAAAGTTTCTTTGGGAACATGAGCAGAACGTCGCTCTGCAAAAGCTGCAAACAAAAGGCAAAGAGTATCTAAGGAAACTCAAGTTTAAGCCCTCCGATGAAGATCAAAACATCTTTGAATCCAATTACTTTGTCGAAAGCGGTCTAAACCTGGACATTATAGAACACATCATTCGGGACAGGATGGGGATTTACGCGACAGCACATGGCCAGCACATCCAGCAAACTGAACCATATGCATTTGCTGCCCACAATCTGGCCTATCTCAAAGGATCGTTGGACTTAACAGAATCGAAATATGAAGCGGCAATCTACTTTTCAAAAGGTAAGACTCAATACGATCCATTTCGAAAAGGATTGTTTGAATTGCTCGATAATGTTCAAAGAGATTTGACCCTGGGGCACTGTTCTGTCTGGCAACGCAAGCTTGGACTGGGGGCAGGAAGTGAATTCAACATGAAAATGAGGGCGGGAGACCGCAAGACACTTAAAGAATTCATTATTGCTCTGACAAAAAGTGTCGAAAAGAATCCGATCTACGGTCCGGCTATTGGCAACGGACATCTTCTTGTCAAGGAATTGACTCGCTGACATTGGAACAACATTGAGAGAAACGAAAGAACAAACACGCCTTCGCGCCCGAAAGATTATCGCGAATCTCAAGAAGGCCTATCGAACGCCCAAAACGGCGCTCGAGTTTGGAGACCCATTACAGCTTCTGATTGCCACTATTCTCTCTGCACAATGCACCGATGAACAGGTAAACAAGGTTACTCCGCTGCTCTTCAGAAAGTATCCTAACGTAAAGAATTTTGCGGACGCCGATCCAAAGGAATTTGAACAGGATATTTACTCAACAGGTTTTTATAAAAACAAGACGAAGAACATCATTGCATGTTGTCAGGCGCTGCTCGAAAGACATCACGGCAAAGTCCCAAACACAATGGCAGAGCTTGTAGACCTTCCTGGAGTGGGGAGAAAGACAGCAAATTGTGTTCTCGGAGCAGCCTTCGGAATTCAATCCGGCATCGTGGTTGATACGCACGTCATGCGTCTCGCTGGAAGGATGGGGCTTTCGAAAGAGAATGATCCTGTCAAAATCGAGAGAGATTTGATGGTGCTCGTGCCGCAGACGGATTGGTATGACTTCTCCAACATGCTGATTCTTCACGGTCGAAAAGTGTGTGATGCCAGAAAACCTTTGTGTTCGGTCTGTGTCGTCAAAACACAGTGTCCGTCTGCCAAGAAGTTTTCGAAAAATTAGGAAGAACACCTATGACGAGCTGTCAGCTGGGCGTTGGATCTCTGCGTACAAGTCCTGAATGCAATCCGGGCAGAAGTAAAACAATCTCGAGTCACCGACTTGACGCTCAATGAGAAGTTGTTTTTCAACGCGTTTTCGGCACAATGAACAGGTTTCTGTATTGAGCTCGTTTGAACTTGGCGGCTTTCTTATGACAATGCCATAGCCATAATAGATGGCAACGAGCAAAAGAATAATGAAGGCGATAGCGAGGAATGTAAACATGCAAATCCTTCTTCGTATTGACCTTTCAATATAATCCTTCGTTGATGATTTTTCCAGCCACACTATCCTAACATTTCGTATTGCGAGGCCGGCATGAATTATGAAGATGCACTAAAACTGATGCACGAGTACACCAAGAATGACTCCCTTCGGAAGCATATGTACGCTGTCGAGGCGGCGATGAGGGCTTATGCGAAGAAGTTTGGTCAGGACGAAGAACTTTGGGGCATCGTCGGTATACTCCACGACTTTGACTATGAAATGTACCCAAATGCGCCCGATCATCCTGCAAAAGGTTCGGAAATACTCAAGCAACAAGGGTATGGCGAGGACGTGCGAACGACCATATTGAGTCACGCGGATTATATGAATGTCCCTCGCGACACTCAAATGGCGAAAACACTCTACGCGTGTGATGAACTGTGTGGTTTCATCGTGGCGTGTGCCGTGATCAGGCCGAACAAGATCTCAGATTTGGAGGTTTCTTCTGTGAAGAAGAAACTCAAAGACAAGGCCTTCGCCAGGAATGTCAACAGGGAGGACATTCAAAAGGGTGCGGAAGGACTTGGAGTGCCTTTGGACGAACACATTCGTTTCGTCATTGAAGCGTTAAAAGGAGTTGCTGGAAGATTGGAATTGTAGTTCAATCGGATTGTGAACGCCACCGAATGGTGGCGCTCACAAACTTGCTGGTCAGTTCATTCGCTCGAACCGAGCCTGGAAGAATCTGAGGTATTTTGGCTCGTAAACCAATTTTAACCCCTTGATCCTGTCTTTTCTTAAGTAGACCGCTTCGACGGCTTCAGACGTCACATCGCAGTGTGCCTGGGTGTACACCCTTCGTGGAAAAGTAAGTCTGACGAGTTCCAATTTGGGGTAATAGTGGTCGCCGGTTTCCTTGTTTCTGCCGGCTGAAACGATACCCCGTTCCATCGACCTAATTCAAGATTCGAGATAGAGTTCTGCTGCGAGGGTCTGAGCGGGAAAATCGGTCTGTTTGAGTTGTGGAAGGAATTTCTTTGCGTTGAGGAAGATCGCGTGCCCGCCGATGGGTTTTACGATAGGTATTCCCAATTCAATAAGTCTTTCGCCAACGTATTCTACCTGCCCAATCCTTGCCCGGATGTGGGCTTCCTGGACAGCTTCTTCGATTCCGCGAGACATGGCCTCCATATCCCGACCAGCGAGGCCACCATAAGTATGCAAACCTTCGTAGACAACGACCATATTTCGAGCCTCCTCGAACACTTCGAAATCGTTGAGCGCAAGGAACCCGCCGATGTTTACAAGCAAATCCTTCTTTCCGCTCATGGTGCAGCCGTCCGAATAAGAACAGAGTTCGTGCAGGATATCGGCAATGGATTTGTTCTCATATCCCTTTTCCCGCGTTTTTACAAAATAT
>CAZOIM010000008.1:0-39406 GCA_964579855.1 uncultured Ignavibacteriaceae bacterium
GGCACCGCCCAGGTCGGCACTGCGCAGGTTGGCACCGTACAGGTTGGCACTGCGCAGGTCGGCACTGCGCAGGTCGGCACCGCCCAGGTTGGCACCGCCCAGGTCGGCACTGCGCAGGTCGGCACCGCCCAGGTTGGCACCGCCCAGGTCGGCACCGTACAGGTTGGCCTTCGCCTGCAGCGCCATTGCCAGCGTGATCTTCAAAGAATTCTCTTCGGCCTCATGCGCAAATAAAACTGAGCCGGTGTAGCGATGTTTGATTTCGATCTTTGTCATGTCTTACTCCATCCAATTTTTAAGAACGGACGCCATGAACTTTCCAGCCTCCGCGAATTTTTCCTGCTCAAGTAAATCTGCCATCTGGTTCATTTCTTCCATGCTGCAATCTGCGAGGGCATCGACCAAAGCTTGACCGTTAATGACCGCTGTCGATTCAACAACCGGCTGGGCAAAGTGGCCAGGGGAGAGGCTGAAAGGGAGGCGGTTCATTTTTGTCCTTGGTTTGTTTGTGCGATGGATGTACTATAGGAGTTCCGATATTCCATGTCAATAGGAATTCCGATATTTATTCAAATATTTTTATCTAGCATAAAAAACACCACCCGCAGCGCGGGCTATTTATGGAGGGGAGTTTATGAAACCGAGGGAGTCTGTACTTAGTATTTACCCGGAGGCCAAGTGCAAGCGCATTGACAGTGGGTTGTTTCGTGTTTATGCATTAGAAAAATGCATTGGATTTGGCGGCCTACCGCACGTGGCTTGGAAAAATGCGCTGGATAGCTGTTTGAAAATGCAGTTAAAAACTGCAAATGTCATCGCCTCTTACGACAAAGCCGCGCCTCCCGCTTAGTCTTGGCCTTGTGATCGTCAACAGACAGCCATTGCATGTTATCCGGCCTATCAGGGCCGCCACACTTCAGGGGTATTCTGTGGTCAACCTGGTAGCCTGGGCAGCTGCCGCGCCGCATCTGGGTAGATGGGCAAGGGTTGGCCCGCTTGAACTCTGCTACGGCTGCTTTAGAGCGCGGCAGGGCGTTTGCATCAAATGCAATAATAAGCAGGGACAGCAAGAAGTATTTGTAAACTTGGCGCATATTGACTATTATTGGCATCAGAAAAACGGAGTGGCATGACACCACTCCGCAATTCTAGGTCACAGTAGTCCCATGGTATGCAGAAGTATGATCAGCTTTAAAGCTGCCTCAGCACACTTTGCAATGAAGTCCATTCTTCTACTCAACCTAACATCAACGGTAACTTTCATTTTGTTCTTTCATGAAAGCCCGTACCGGTACAGGCGGTTGAAGGCCCGAAAGTACTTGTATAGCGCCCTGGCTGGCGCTGCTACCACCCTTTTACTAGTATTGGGCTGTAGCGTCGGCCTGAATGACGGGGGGATTATCCTTGCGGGTTCCTCCGTCACTCTCACCTTAAGCGGCTTGACGGGCCGCATATGAGGGTGTCAGCCCTCAATCCTTTTCTCAAGTTCTTGCACACGATCCCATAGTCTGATGAGTGAACCCTCCAGCTTGGCGCACCTTTCCTTCATCTTTATCCACTGATAAACAGCAAACCAACCGACTAAAAAATATCCCAAATGGCTGTAAATCCATTCAAAAATTTCCATTTGATTTCCCTTGTAAGCGATCCTCTAATTCGCAAACTCTGTCATATAGTTTTTCTACCGTCTCGTTGCTTGCTTGGGTGCGCTGCATGTCATAAATCTTGCCGTTCAATTCATCAATCTTTTCTTTATTGGAAGCAATATCTCCTAGCATTGAGCTACATTGGATTAGTGAAAGCATGACAATTGCTGCCACTCCCCAAAATCCGAGTGTGGATAGGTACCATATGACCAGAGCCTGCAGAGTCAGAATTATCAAGATTCCCAGCCTTTCCATATCACCCGCCTTGCCTATAAACAAATTGCCCGTGAATTTTTAAGTGCTCGGCGTCGGCAGCGCTGATTTCCTCATCTGGATACCTCTGCTTATCTGGGTTGTCGCTTTCCAACACCCATGAGCCATTGATTTTTCTGCGTAGCCTTTTAATGCGCAGCCCGTCCGGATGTTCAATTGCATAAATTCTGTTGCTCTGTAGTTCGCGCTTTGTCACATCAAATATGACCATGTCGCCATCAATGATGAAATTCGACATGCTTTCACCATCGGCATATATCGCAAATAGGTTTTTTGGTTTGACTTGGTATTTTTTAAAGAAGCTAATTTCCTTGAGAAGCTTGCCTTTGGGCTCTATATCTTCGTTAAAGGTGCCACCACCACAAGACCCTTTTGCTGCAAAGTAAGATATCTCGGCAACTTTGTGATCATCATGATTGAATACAGACTCCACTGTAAGGGTAGGCTCTAGTTTTCTATCCCCCCGCCCCGTCTCCAGCCACAAAGCATTGACCTTCAATTCTTTTGCAAATGTTGCGACGAGAGTAGTCCCGGCCGATTCGCCGTTTTCAAGCTCTGAGAGAGTGCCTTGTTTGATGCCGACCTTGGATGCAAGTTGTTTTTGCGTCAGGCCAAGCTCTTTCCTGCACTCTTTAATTCTGGTTCCAATTGACATTCCGATATTATTGCGACAATTGCAATCGGAATTCCTATTGACATTAAATATCGGAGTTCCTATACTGCATTCCATGGACATACAAAATACCCTTTCAAGGCTGCTCAATGCAGGCCTTACACAAGTCGAAATTGGCAAAGCCATCAACCGCAGCCAAGCGACGATATCCGAAATGGCTACCGGCAAGTCTGGATGCACGCGGCCATCTGCTGACGTGGTCATTGGCCTTGAAGGGCTGCTTCAAAAGCATTTGCTTAATACCAATAAAAACTAAACCCCAAGGCATCTCCCTCGATGCCTTTTATTTTCCCTCGCAACCTACAGGAAACTATAGGCAATTCTTATGTCAATAAAAGCCACTACCCAAATGACCCTGGACTTCACGCCCGGTCTGACCGAGCGGCACAGAAGCCTACTCGACTGCGTGCGCGAGTCCGCCTACACGCAGCGCAACCCGCTCAAGACGATAGCCGCGGATATGGACATGAGCCAGTCCGATCTGTCACGCAAGCTTGCTGGTAATCCAGACGACCCGCGCCGGATGTCTGTGGAAGATTTCGAGAGGTACTTGGCGGCTACCGGTGACATGACGCCTATTCATTACCTGGTCGAGAAATATCTGGTGGATGAAGAAGTCGCACAAAGGGCAGCTGCATCTGAATTGATGAAGAAAATGCCCGAGCTGCTGGCCCTGGTGCAGAAGCTGGCGAAGGTGGAAGCATGACGCCGGCATTGCGTGACCGTTTGCGCCTGGAGCTGCTCTGGACGCGTATTTTAGTTATCCGTCGCCTGCGGGCTGTGCGGGATTTGTTTAAGGGGATGTGATCATGCCCATCAAACCAGAGAATAAAGCTCGATATCCTGAAAACTGGAAACAGATACGTGCACAGATATTAGAGCGCGCTGGTAACTGCTGTGAAAAATGTAAGGTAGCCAATCGTGAACGAATTGCAAGAGGCGCAGGCAAGGATATTGACACCTATATGCTGAATGATGCTCGCGTATTTTGCGCCGACACTGGCGAATATTTTGGGCGTATGCCCATGTCGAATTATGAAGTGGGCAGCATGGTAGATATTGTTTTAACCATAGCGCACCTTGACCACACACCAGAAAATTGCGATCCAGAAAACTTGCGGGCATGGTGCCAACGCTGCCATTTGCGTTACGACCACAAGCACCATATAGAAAACGCTCGCATTACGCGCAAAAGTAAATTAGCAGTTGGAGATTTATTTGCATGAGCTACCAATCCTCCGCAACAACCCAATACATTCACGGCGTGGTCAATAAAAACCTGTCGCCAGTGCATACGGTCTCGAAGACTTTGCCCTGCACCGGTCCGCGCTGCCGTGGCCGATATCGCTCTATACAGCAGTTCCGCAATGACAAGGGCGACGCTATTTTCAAATTTTGCAAACTGTGCAGAGGGGGAAAATAATGCCTCAAGCAACCGATGAATTAAGAGCAATCTGGGGAATCTCAGAAGAAAAAGCATTTGAGCAGCTTGGTGATAATTTCGTAGTTGATAACGGAATAATCAGGCCAAAACTCAATTATGTCCAAACTGATAAAGACCTATCGGCAATCGATTTCTTGTTTCAAGAATGGGATTATGGATATGAGCCACTGGAAGTATGCGATGCATGCAATGGGAAAGAGGTCTAGCCATGGGTGAAATAGTCCTATCAAAACGCTCTGACCTAGAGCTGACCGAAGCTCAGCGTGAAGTCTTACGCGACTGCCTATTTGGCATGGTTGACGGCCAGGCCGAGGAAGACCAGCGCGCATGGCGTAGATTCTGGAACGGCGTCTGGCGCATGGGATCTGGTGAGTTTTTCTCAATCACCACGCTGATACCGCGCTTTGGCCCCGCTCACCGCAAGCAGATGAAACTGGAGGGCGAGGTATTTGCCAACCAGGAGCGTTTCCACAATCGCGACATGTTCAGGCTTTGGCTGAAAGTCGGATCTGGCTGGGTTATCTGGTGTAGCGGTCCGAAGGGTGGCGTATTCCCGGTACCAAAATCAATTTCATATGCCAAGTGCGACGAAGGCGATTTTCAAGTGTATTGCGATGGCGTGATTGAATTCTTGCGCACGCCACATGCTCAGAAATATTTATTCCCGCACGCATCGGCTGCTGTCGCTGAGTTGAGCATGGAAACCATATTGACGCAGTTTGAAAGGTAATGATGACCGCACCAACACGGCCACTTGTTAGATATCACGGAGGCAAGTGGAAGCTTGCGCCATGGATTATCAGCAATTTTCCACAACACAAATGCTACGTCGAGCCATTTGGCGGTGGCGGCTCGGTTCTTATCAGGAAAGAGCGCAGCTATGCGGAGGTTTATAACGATCTAGATGGTGAAATCGTCAATCTGTTCACAGTAGCAATGGATCAAGGCGAAGCTTTAGCACAACTGTGCGAAATCACGCCCTTTGCACGCAGTGAATTTGAACTCAGCTATAGCCCCGCATCAGATTCACTAGAACAGGCCAGACGCACGCTGGTGCGTAGCTTCATGGGCTTTGGCAGCGCATCAGTCAGCCACCAAATTAGCGGCTTCAGAGCAAATAGCAATCGCTCAGGGACTACGCCAGCGCATGATTGGATTAATTACCCAGATGCTTTGCGTGCACTCATACAGCGCCTGCGTGGCGTTGTGATTGAGAACCGGGATGCAGCATCATGCATGAAACAACATGATGCACCAACCACGCTGCACTACGTTGACCCGCCATACGTACACGACACCAGGTATCTGAAGAATAAAACACATACCTACCGTCATGAAATGACCGACGCAGATCATGAGGCACTTGCTGAGTCACTTCATAACCTTAAAGGCATGGTCATACTCAGCGGCTACCACTGCGACCTATACGATGTCCTTTACAAAGGCTGGCAAAGAATCGAAAGAAAGGCCTTTGCCGATGGCGCCAAGGAAAGAACCGAAGTGCTTTGGATGAACGCAAGTGTTGCCGAAAAATTCACAGCAGAGAACGCGCAAAGGAAGATGTTTGCATGAAGCGATCCAGCGTGCAGTTTAAAGAAGGCGTGGCACACACGCACCGGATACTTAAAAGAAAAGGATTGCTATGACATTCAGAGTCAATTTCACGATACCTGGCCAGCCGGTTGCAAAGGGCAGGCCCAGATTTTCGAGGCAGGGAAAAGTTGTGCGCACATATACAGACGCAGCAACACAAAGCTTTGAGAACCTGGTTAAGTTTGCTGCCGCTCATGCTATGTCAGGTCAGGAGCCGAGCGCGGAACCGTTGGCGATCGAAGTTCATCTATACATGCAAATACCCGCCAGCTGGTCAAACAAGAAGCGCTTACAGGCTATGCAAGGCATCGTCCTGCCTACCAAGAAGCCAGACGCAGACAACGTACTAAAAGGCCTCAAGGATGGCTGCAACGGCATTGTTTGGCGCGATGATGCCCAGGTGGTTGAGATACTCCTGCGAAAGCGGTATGCAGAGACGCCATCGGCTGTTGTACATGTCAGTAACTTGTTAGGGGTGGCTGCTTAATGGCGCTCGAATGGTTCCGCATGTATTCAGAATTTGCTTCAGACCCAAAAGTCCAAAGCATGACCGAGCCAATGCAGCGCAGGTTGATAATGGTTTTATGTCTGCGTTGCAGTAACACCCTTGTAACGTTACATGATGACGAGATCGCTTTTGCACTAAGAATCAGTGAAGACGAACTCGCGCAAACAAAATCACTTTTCATTAAAAAGGGTTTTGTTAATGATGCATGGGAGGTCATGAACTGGGACAAAAGGCAATTTGCCTCAGACTCAAGCGCAGCAAGGGTTGCAAGGCATCGAGAGGCAAAAAGACAAGCCCAAAAACAACCCGAAACACATGATGTAACGGGTGGTAACGTTACAGTAACGCCCCAGATACAGAACAGAACAGATACAGAACAGATACAGAAACAGAGTAAAGAAAAACCTTTGTCGGCTTCGCCGCCGGATGGATATCCCGAAGAGTTCGAGGAAATCTGGCAGGCATACCCACCGAGGCCAGGTGCAAGCAAAAAAGATTCGTACAAAGCCTGGGCAGCACGGCGCAAGGAAGGCGTGACGGCTGAGGATTTGCTTGCTGGCGTTCTGCGATACGCGCAGTACGTGAACCGCGACCGTACCGCACCAAAATTCGTCAAACAGCCGGTTACATTTTTTGGTCCTGGAGAGCATTACAAGGCCGATTGGGCGATTGAAGCCCGGGCTTCGCCGCATTCAAAGCACTCAGGTTTTGACAAAATTGACTATGACGCGGGGATGAAAAATGGACGAATCGAATAGAATCAATATGACAACGGATACAAGGGCAGCGAGTTGTGAATCCCATGGTGATTACACCTCGACAGCATTCAAGCTTGGCGACAGAATTTTGCACTGGTCAGCGTGTCCGTTGTGCGCTGCCAGTGCCAAGACTGAGCGCGAGCAAGCAACAGCGCAGCGTGACGCGGAAGAAAGGCAAAAGCGCCTGGAGTCTAGGCTCAACAAGACCGGCATTCCGATGCGGTACCGGTCCAAGGACTTTGGCACTTTTATTGCGGATTCCGACGAAAAGGAAAAAGCCCTGGTCGTGGCTATGGAGTTTGCAAACAACTTCGCAAAGCATCGTGCGACTGGATCCACATTGCTTTTTCTGGGGCTACCAGGGACCGGCAAGAGTCACCTGGCCATCAGCATAGCCAAACACGTCATGCTGACGCAAACAGTGCTGTACACGTCTGCTATCGATGCTGTACGCATGATCCGCGACACCTGGAGCCGCACATCTACGCAGACCGAAAGCCAGATTTTGTCATTGCTGGCTAGCATCGACTTGCTGATCTTGGACGAGGTGGGCGTCCAGTACGGGACAGAAGCCGAGCAAATCACCCTGTTCGACATCATCGATAAACGGTACCGGGACTTGATGCCTACAATTTTACTAACAAATCAAAACAGCAAAGGACTGCGCGAATTTCTTGGTGATCGTAGCTATGACCGCCTCAAGGAAAACGGAACATCAGTTTTGTTTAAGTGGTCATCCCATCGCGGAACGGCGTTAGCAGAATGACTGCAGCACTCACCCAACGCCAGGCCGAGGTCTACGCCCACATCTGCCAGATGTTCGACAGCAAGGGCCTGACGCCCACCAGGCAGGAGCTAACCACGCATTTCGGCTTCCGTTCCACCAACGCAGCAGACAGCCATATCAAGGCCCTGGAGCGTAAGGGCTACATCACCACAGAGCCTTTCAAAGCTCGCACGATTGTTATAAAGGAAAGGCAATGACAGCAAAATTCCATGCGGTTGACAAGGAACAAGAGCAGCGCGATCTTCTGATTTACTGGCTGGACCAGTGGGCATTGTGGATGAACAACAACCATGCAGAAATCGCCAGGGACACCGGCGCTGGCGGTGAATCCATCGGAAAAAACGCGGTTAGCAATTTCTCGGTAGCTGCTGACGATTGCCATTCAGTCTGGGACATCGAGCGGGAAAAGAAGGTCAGGGAGATAGACGCTCTGATCAATGATTTGCGACTGGAACAGCCCTGGACATACTGGGCAATCTGTAAGCGCATGGGCCTCATGAACTTCTGGAAGTATCCCAAGCTTGACCCGAACGAGGCATTTATCAATGCGCTGGAAGAGCTGCAGTACATGTGTGCGCAAAGAAAATTTGTGCCTTAGTTGCTTTTTTCTGGGAACTGACCTATATTTGCGACTGGGAAGAATTGCGCCCCATGAAAAAGCCCTGGTCATTCGTGATCGGGGCTTTTGCTTTTGGAGATCGCCATGCCAAGCAAAGAGCAAGTACGCGAATATATGCAGCAGCGATCACAAGAGCATGCACCACCACCTAGCCTTGAGCGCATAAGAGAAATGCTCGGCTGGAAGTTGCAAGAAGAATACCGCAAGCAGCAACAAGCCCAAGCGCTGCGAAAAAAATAAAGGGTGGTACTTGGCCGCATATCTTCGAGGGAGGGTATGCGGTCTTTTTTATTCAGAGGCAGGATAATCCGAAAGGAACCCTGAAAAGCATGGTCACTAAAATAGTGAGCAATAGTGCAAAGAAGAAGCCGCCAGCCGCAGGTAAGGGCAGGCCAAAGAATGCGCTGAACAAAACGACGCAGGCAGCAAAGGATGCTATTGCCCACGCTGCAGAAGAACTTGGCGGTGCTAAACGCCTTGTAGCCTGGGCAAAAGCAGATAAGGCCAATGAGCGCATATTCTGGGGAACGATCTATCTTAAGCTGCTGCCATTGCAGGTAAATGGCGCTGGCGCGAATGGCGAGCATTTGATCAGCACTATATCTATCAAACTGATCAAGCCGAATGCAGATTGAGTGCGAGTTCCCGGAGAAGCTGGAATTCCTGTTCCAGCCAGCACGGTACAAGGTGGCGCGTGGTGGGCGCGGCAGCGGTAAGTCATGGGGCTTTGCCCGTGCCTTGCTGCTGCTGGGTGTGCAGGCAGTTGAGCGCGTACTTTGCACCCGGGAAATCCAGAAGTCTATCAAGCAGTCTGTACATCAACTGCTACGCGACCAGGTCGCCGCACTTGGCCTGGGTGAGATTTACGAAGTACTGGAAACAGAGATTCGCGGCAAGAATGGCACGCGGTTCTATTTCAGCGGCTTGTCTGACCAGACGGCTGACAGTATTAAATCCTTTGAGGGTTGCACTAAGGTCTGGGTAGAGGAAGGCCAGAGCATCACAAGTAGGTCATGGGAAATACTCATACCAACGATACGCACAGCAGGCTCAGAAATCTGGGTAACTTATAACCCTGAGCTGGAAACAGATCCGACGCATCAGCGCTTTGTTGTGAAGCCACCTGATGATTGCGTCTCAGTGTTGATGAACTGGCGGGATAACCCTTGGTTCTCTCCTGTGCTTGAAAAAGAGCGCCAGGATTGCTTGAAGCGCGACCCTGAAGGATATAAAAACATCTGGGACGGCGAGTGTAAGCCAGCGGTTACCGGCGCGATCTACTACAACGAGGTTGCGGCAGCTGAGAAGCGCATCACAAATGTCCCATACGACCCAATGCTGAAAGTGCATGTGATTGTTGACTTGGGCTGGAATGATGCAATGGCAATCAGCCTGGTGCAAAGACAAAGCTCAGAATTGCGAGTGATTGAATACCTGGAAGACAGCCACAGAACATTGGACAGTTACTCGGCTGAACTGAAGGCCAAAAATCTAAACTGGGGCAAGCTCTTCTTGCCACATGATGGCCGCAACAAGGATTTTAAGACTGGCAAGAGCGCAGAAGAAATCATGACGGCGCTGGGTTGGGACGTGGCAATCACACCCAGCATGAGTGTGGAAGATGGCATAAGGCTCACGCGCATGACATTTGGGCGCATGTTCTTTGATAAAGAAAAGACTGCCCGTCTGATTGAATGTGTAAAGCGCTATCGCCGGGTGATCAGCAAGACAACGAATGAGGCAGGCGCACCGATGCATGATGAATTCAGCCACGGTGCCGACAACCTGCGCTATATCTGCATCAATGCAGAAGCAATGACCAATGAAGAATGGGGCGGCAAATTGACTTACCCAAAATTTACTAATGCATAGGTGATTTTATGAGCGACTATAGAATACGCAAGGTAGCCAATGGCTGGATCCTCAGTGAAATGGCAGAAAACTGCTCACCGAGTTTCCCTAAAGCTGAGCATGTTTTTAATAATGCTCAGGCTATGGCGAACTGGATTGCTACATTAGAAGGAAACGCTGGCAAAGCAATTGTTGGCGGCTCAAATCAAGCAAACGCTCAACTGCTTGGCAATGCATATGCTAATGCATCAAACCTCGGCGCTGGCATTGGTAGTGCTATGGATATAGCGCGCTGCGCTTGCGGCAGGATTAGGTAAGCATGGCAAAAAAGATGTCAGAGGATGAATTAAAGGCGCTGGCCGGGCAGGAAATGCGCCAGAGCCTGGGCTATTCATCGTCCAAACTCTCGCAAGCCAGACAGAAGGCTGAGTACTATTACCTGGGTATGGCAGTCGGCGACCTTTCCCCGCCTGAGGTAGAAGGCCGTTCCTCTGTTGTATCAACCGACGTGCGCGACACCATAGAATCAATGCTGCCGCAATTGATGGTGACGTTTTGCGGTGGCGAAACTATCGTGGAATTTGAGCCACAGAACCCTGACGATGAAGCCAGGGCAAAGGCAGCGACCGAGTATATCAATTACCTATTCTTCAAGAAGAATAACGGCCACAAAATTTCCTATGTCTGGATGAAGGATGCCTTGTTGCAGAAAAATGGCATCGTTAAGGTGTGGTGGGACACACGCTTTGAGGAAAAGAAAGAAGAATACAAAGGGCTGAGCCAGATTGAGCTTGCCCAGATCATGGACGACCCAGAGGTCGAGGTCATTGCCCAAAATGCCTATCCAGACGAGGAAGACGCCAAGCAGCGTCAGCAGGCTATTGAGCAGATGACGCAGCAAATGCAAGAGGCAATGGCAGCCGCACAGCAGGGCAATCAGCAAGCAGCTCAAACAGCGCAGCAAATGCAGGCACAGTTGCAGCAAATCCAGGCACAGCCGCCTGAACTGCTGTACGACATCACATGCAAGCGCGTGAAGACTGACGGCAAGATACAAATTGACAATGTGCCGCCCGAGGAATTCCTGATTGCACGCAATGCCAAGAATATTCAGGATGCTAAGTTTGTCGGACACCGCGTCCAGCGTACTATCTCTGAACTCAAGTCGATGGGTTATAAGAACGTCGACGACATCAGCGGCGAGGATCAAAGCCAGGCTGTGAACCTGGAGCGCATCCAGCGTCTGAGCTGGAACGATGAAAACGCCTACTTGTCTGATGAGGTTACAAACGGCGATGAAAGCCAGCGCAGAGTCTGGATCACTGAATGCTATGTACGCTGCGACTTCGACGGCGACGGCATCAGCGAATTGCGCAAGGTGACGGTGGCTGGCAATCAGTTGCTTGATAATGAAGAGGTGGATTTTATCCCCTTTGTTGATATCACGCCGGTGCCATTGCCTCATACTTTCTTTGGCCTGTCGATTGCTGACCTGGCCATGGAGAGCCAGAAGACCAAGACCAGCATCTTGCGCAGCCAGCTCGATAATCTGTATCTGAACGTCAATGGACGTTATTACGCAGTCGAAGGCCAGGTGAATCTGGATGATTTGCTGACTTCACGCCCTGGTGGCGTGGTGCGTATCAAGCAGCCTAACGCAGTTGGCCGCCTCGATCAGGGACAGGGCAATACCGGCGACGCGATGGGCTTGCTGGACTACACGCAGCAGGATCTGGAGAATAAGACAGGCTGGACGCGCTACAGCCAGGGCAATGACGCTGACGGTCTGAACCAGACTGCGCAGGGCATGAACATCATTACCAACAAGGCCGACATGCGCCTTGACCTGATAGCGCGCAACTTCGCCGAAGGCTTTACGGACCTGTTTAAACTGGTCCTGAAACTGATTTGCCAGCACCAGGACAAAAAAGTGCAGGTCAGACTTTCTAATGGCTGGACAGACATCGATCCGCGTGAATGGCGCAATCAGTTCGACGTGTGTATCAATGTCGGCATAGGCCTGGGCAACAAGGATCAAAAGGTTAATCACCTGATGGCCTTGCTGGCACAGCAAGAGAAGGTGTTCCCGCTCGGCGTGGCAAATCCTCAGGGCATTTACCAGTCAAGCTCTGAGCTTTCGCGCTTGCTTGGCTTCAAGAACAGCGATAAGTTTTTCAGTGATCCGGCGAAGAATCCACCAGCACCACCGCCACCAGATCCAGAGCAAGTCAAGGCCCAGGCCGCGCAGCAGACAGCGCAAGCGCAAATGCAGGCTGATCACGCCAAACATCAAGATCAGTTGCAGCTCGAGCAGTACAAAGTGCAAATGAAGACGCAGGAGCGGCATCAGGAGCTTGAGCTTGAGGCGCAGAAGCAGCAACAGCAAGCTGAAAACGACATGCGGGAGCGTCAGCATAAGGCACAATTGGATGCTGAGTTGCAGGCCAAGCAGATCGAGGCTGATGCATTGCAGGCGCAGCTTGATCATCAATTGGAGCTGGAAAAGCTGCAATTCGAGCGCTGGAAAACACAAGTTGATAATGAAACCAAACTTATGGTTGCGCGAATCAATGCTGAGGCCAAGCTGACATCGCAAGACATGTCTAACCAACACTCCGCCCAGCAAGCGGAAACTAACGAAACAGAAGGCGAATAATGGCACTCACAACGATAACCCAAGGCAATACGGCTGATGTCACGATTACAGATAATGGTGATGTGCTGAATGTCATTCCTGCGCCTGGTGGTAGCGGTAAGCTGACCATTGTATCCGGGCTTTCTGGCTTCTTGGAGCGCGAATTCGGCGGACCAGTGCAGACAGATTTTCCCGCTTCCGGCGTAGTGCGCATCACAGCGACTGCGGGCAGTGTGCTCTATGAATTGGGCAATGGACCTAGTCGTGGTAATGCTGCAATTGGTGCGCAGCCTGAGGATATTCTGACTACTAAGCAGATATCAGCAATAGTGGCTGGTACGCCTGCAACGCTTACGAATCCGACGTTACAAGCCACAAACTCTGTCAATAACTACACCCAGATATCAATACAGAACAAATCTGCAGGCGCGAATGCCAGTGCTGACTTAATTGCTTATCCGGATAATGTCACATCCTCAGATCTGACTGGTTTCATGGACGTGGGCATTACTTCCAGTGCGTACGCCCAGGCCGCCTACGCAATTACGGTGGCTAATGAAGGCTATGTTTTCATGTCCGCGCCATCTGGCGCCAGTAAGACTGGCAACATGATCATTGCTACGGATAGCACCGGCAGCACAAATGACATCATCTTTGGTACCAATGGATTTGCTAGCTTGACCAATCGCAAATACTGGATGTCTGGCGGCTCTGGTGTGGTGGGCTTTGGTGTTGGTGCCAAGGCAGCAGCGAATGCGGTCATATCGGCTACCAGCACCACCCAGGGCGTGCAATTGCCAGTCATGACCACGACCCAAAAGAACGCCATAGCAGGGCCTACGCCTGGCCTGCTCGTCTATGATTCAACCCTTGGCAAGCTCTGCATTCGTGTGGCTGCTGCCTGGGAAACTGTGACATCGGCATAACATGACAACGATCGAGCAGCGCCGCCATAATGGGGCAAGGGCACAAGAAGTATTGGAAAACGAAGCTTTTCAGCAGGCTTTTTCTGATATAGAAAACGAAATTCGTGAAAAGTGGGCAAATTCGCCAGCCCGTGATTCTGAAGGCAGGGAAAAACTCTGGATGTATCTTTCAATGCTGAAGAAAGTAAAAGCTCAGCTTGAAACTACGCTGGAAACAGGAAAATTGGCGACAATGGAACTTGAGCATAAAAAATCGATGCTTGAGCGCCTTAAAGATTGGGGTTGAAAATGGCAAAGCCAACTGAAGAAGAAGTAGCAGCACAGGAAGCGTGGGATAAGTTCGAGGCAGCAGTCATTGAAAAATGCAAAAGCCAAGGCCGTGTATATGATAAGGTTTCTTATCCATCGCCAAAGAAACGCACCATTGATGCAGAGTGGCCTATCAGTGTGGTTGATGGTCCTATAAACTATTAATCAGTAATTAAAACGTCGTGAGACGCCGCGCCCGGGCAACCGGGCAATGACCAGGAGTGTAGAAAATGGACAATCAGGCATCTGAATCCAGCAGTGAAAATAGCAGTACAGCATTAAATGTTGACGGTGGGGCCCAAGCCTTCGCCGCTTTTCTGGACCCGCAAGAGGCACCCGGGAAGAGCGCCCAAGAGTTGGAAAAGGAAGCGCTGGAAGACGTAACCAAGCAGCCTAATCAGCAACAAGAGCAAGACCTAGAGTTGCAACAGGCAGAGCTCGATGCAGGACAGGAAACAGTCACCATCAAAGTGGATGGCAAGGATGTGACCTTGAGTACTGCTGAGCTGGCAGATGCCTACAAAAACGGTCTGCGCCAGGCTGATTACACGCGCAAGACCATGGAAGCCGCCGAGCAGCGCAAAGCTGCTGATGCGCAAATCCAGCAAGCCCAACAAGAGCGCCAAGCCTATGCAAACAACTTGCAGAAAATGGCAGCGCAACTTGAGGAAGTGCTGCAAGAGCAACAAGGAATAGACTGGTCAGAATTGCTTGAAAATGACCCGCGTCAATATCTGATGCAAAAAGACCTCTTTGAGAAGAGACAACTCGCGTATCAGAAAAATATTCAGCAACAGCAGCATATCGCTGCACTGAACCAGCAAGAACAAGCCGAGCATTTGGCACGTCACCTGTCAGACCAGCAAGCTGAGCTGCTTGCCAAGGTGCCTGACTGGAAAGACCCCAAAAAAGCAGAGGCAGAATCAACCGCTATCAGTCGCTATCTGGCTGAGCAGGGCTTTGATAAGAACACTGTCGATTCCGTCACTGACGCGAAGACAATTCTGATATCCCGCAAAGCCATGCTTTACGATGCAATGATGGCAAAGGCGAATGCTGCCGCCAAAAAGGTGGCAGAAGTGCCGCAAAAAGTAATTAGACCAGGTGTAAGTGGCAACAACCAGGACAGTGACAAAGACGCCGCGCAAATGCGCAAATTGGCAAAATCTGGCCGGGTTGAAGACGCCGCCTCACTTTTCGCAAAATTCATTTAACGTCGAGAGACGCTGGAGAAAGACATGACAGCACCAAGCAATACCTATGTGACCACATCGGCGATTGGTAACAAGGAAGATCTCAGCGATATCATCTATCGCATTTCGCCAACCGCCACGCCTTTGATGAACATGGCAGCCAAGGCCAAGGCCAGCAATACGCTGCATGAATGGCAAACACAGGATCTGGCAGCTGCGGTAACCACCAATGCACAGGCCGAGGGCGACAACGCAAGTGCCAAAACTGTTACACCGACTGTTCGTATAAGTAACCGTACTCAGATCGCCTCTAAAACGGTGATCGTGTCCGGCACTCAACAGGCCATGAACCCGGCAGGCCGCAAGGATGAACTGGCGTATCAGCTGTCCATGGCTTCGCTGGAACTGAAGCGTGATATGGAATCGGCCTTGTGCCAGCTGGACGTGGCCGCAACATCGCCACGCCAGGCACGTGGCCTGGTCGGCTGGGTTGTCGATAACGTCGACCGCAACGGCGGCACCCTGGCGTCATACACAGGCAACACTGGACGCACAAAAGGTACAGCACGGGCATTTACTGAGGCACAGCTGAAAAACGTGCTGCAGAAGTGCTATACAGCCGGTGGCGAGCCTGACACAGTGATGGTAGGCCCTGCACAGAAGCAAACATTTTCCACATTCAGTGGTAATGCAACCCGCTTCGACAAATCCGAAGACGCCAAACTGTACGCAGCAATTGACGTGTACGTTTCCGACTTTGGTTCTTTGAAGGTGGTACCGAACCGCTTCCAGGATGCCAACGACGTGTTTGTATTGCAAGCGGACAAGCTGGCACTGGCTTACCTGCGCCCGTTCAGCACTATCGAACTGGCGACGACAGGCGATGCAGTGCAGCGTGAACTGGTGGTGGAATACACGCTGGAATGTCGCGCACCGAAAGCACATGGTGCGGTCTACGACGTTCTGTAATTAACAGCATAGGGCGGCTTAGGCCGCTCTGGAAGGGGATACAAATGTCAGTTAATTTAATACAGCGTCCAGATGGTGGTGCGGATTTGCAGGATGCCAACGGGGCTGCAGTGGCCTCGTTTGGTGGCGGCGTACAGAACTATCGCAGCGCCAAGATAGCAAAGATCGCTATTGCTGGTGTTGCGGCTACCACTGGTGGTGCGCTTTTCTCATGGGCTAATCCTGAGAATAGTTCCATCATCATTGAGCGCTTCCAGATCGATATCACAACCAAATCAACAGGCGCGGCCAATGGCTCGTTCGGGGTGGCAGCAAACGGTACCACATCAAGCGCAAACTTGATCGATACCTATGCGCTAGGCGGCACTGAGAAGGTAGTTGATAACCATGTCGACGGTTCTACAAATGGCAAGTTCGTGCAGAAAATGACGACTTCGCAGTATGTGACCGGCACAGGCTCTGCGACTACAGCTGGCCTAGTTGGCTTCGTGTATATCCACTACTACGTGATCTAAAAACAGGCGGGTGAAAGTCCCGCCATTTAATTAAACGCTGAGAAGCGCAGGAGAATTTCATGGATGGTGCAATAACCGTATCAAGCCAAGGCTCAACCACTGGCATTTCAATTGCCACATCCGGCACGTCTGCCAGCGCAACAATACCGAACATGTCAACCGGTGAGTTGCCGCGCTTTATCCGTGTGGCTGCTACCGCTGCAGCTTGTGTGCGTTTGGCGGCTTCTGGTACGCCAACTGCAGTAACAACTGATCTTCAAGTCCAGCCAGGTGACGCTGTAATCCTCAGCGTGAACGGCAACACAAAGATAGCAGCAATACAGGTATCTGCTGCAGGCGTGGTGCAGGTCTCCCCGCTGGAGAATATGTAATGGCAGTCACGACCAATATTCATGTCGAAGGCGGCGATGTCACGTTTGAGCGCGTGCAGGACTGCACGGCCATCGCTGAGCATACCCAGGCTTTGCACAAAGAAGGCATACATGGCACCTCAGAAATGCGGCATGCAGCATCTTTTCCTATGGTGATTGTAGAGAAATATCTGAATGACAAAGGCATCAGCTTTCAGGAGTTCATGGCGGAAGCGGTACATGTGAAGAGCATGCTGGCTGATCCGGCCCTGTCTGCGTTTCGCGTATGGGGTGGACGGGTATGAGCGCGATCACCGATTACGCCAGTCTACAGACTGCAGTTTCAAGCTGGTTGCATCGCACCGATCTGACAGCCTTTGTGCCTGACTTTATTAGTTTGGCTGAGGGCAAAATGTCGGCGGATATCAGTGCCCGCCCCATGGATGTTCGCACCAATCTGACTGCAACAATCAGCAATGCATACGTCACGCTACCTTCTGACATGCTGGAAATGCGCAGGCTGTTGCTGGTGACTGATCCTGTTTATGTGCTTCGCTATGCGGCGCCGGATGAAATCACAGCAGAGTTTCCAACGGCGCAGGTAGGCAAGCCCACAACCTTTACTGTCATTGGCTCGCAGATACAGCTTGCGCCGATACCTGACACTGCTTATTCGATTGAGCTGACATACAAACAAAAGATACCGTCACTGTCTGGCACAAACACCAGCAACTGGCTGTTGGCAGCTTTTCCAAACGTGTACCTGTACGCAGCTTTATGTGCAGCCCAGCCTTTCATCATGAATGACGCACGCATTCCGACGTTTGAAAAGCTGTATCTAAACAGTGTGGATGCCATTAATTCCATAGACTGGTATTCAGGCTCAACCATGTGCGTGAGGGCAAAATAATGGCACTGGAAACAGCAAACTATATCAATGACCTGACGATCACGAATCCTACGGCCAGCGATCCAAAGAGCCAGGGCGATGATCATATTCGCATGCTGAAAGCGGTATTGAAGGAGTGTTTTGCTGGCTTTACCGGCGCGGTAATTATTACTGCCACAGAGACAGGCACTGCGGATGCACACGTTCTCAATCCAGCAACAGCGCTGATTGCCTACACAACCGGGCTGCTGCTGCTTTATCGTCCCGTGAATGCCGGCACAGGCGCGTTGACTGTGAATGTCTCGGCTTTGGGTGCTAAAAACGTAAAAACCTTGCTCGGTGCCGACCCTACTACGGGCGATATCGTCGCAAATCAGCCTTTGCTACTGTGCTATGACGGCACAAACTTTGTCATTATCGCTGGCAGTGAGCAACTTCTACGAACCGGCAACCAGGTCATTACGGGCAATTGGTCTATTACAGGAAACTGGACGCTTACGGGTGACTTATCAGTGTCTGGCAGCTTGACTGGCCCAAGCATGACCGCCAAGGCCAATAAGGCTGGCGAGACTTACGCAGGTACGCACGATTTCACTGCCGCGACGCTGAATACCGCAACGCCATCAACCGGCTCAAACGCAGCAAACAAAACCTATGTTGATGGCGTGGCCATGACAGCCGCATTGCCTGGGCAAAGCGCATTGACTGTCGGCATGGTTCCAATCAGTGGCAAGACAACTGTAGGCGTTGCTGAGTGGGGCAATATCACCGTCAATGGTGGCGCGTCCACAACTAATCCTATGTCGTCTGATTTGACGCTGACTGCAACAAGTAACCGTGTGCAAGTCGTCTATCCAACTGGCCCAGGCTTTAAGATAATTTTGCCTGACGCCACGACAATGACGACCAGCAAGGGTTCGCAGACATTGATAGCGATCAATCGCGGCGATTATCCTGTACGCATCGTGACAAATGGCTCAGTAGACACCATCGCGATTGTCGAAGGCTGGCAAGCCGCTGGCACGACATTGGAAGACGCAAGCACAGCCACAGGCACATGGAAGGCCCATAATCTGTCATACGATGGCATGGGCTTGCGCCAGATGTATGCTGGCTCTGCTGTTCAAGTTGCTGCAAAGGCGATCAATGCCGCCCAGGGCCGTATGGCTGTTGCTTCGCTTGGCAATAATAAATTTGTCATGGCGTATTCTGACAGTACGAACTCGTTGGGCCGTTGCCTGGTTGTTGATGTTTCCGGCACTACGCCAACATATGGCACTGAGGTGTCATTTCACACCACAACTAACCCGACATTTATCAGCATCTGCGCGCTGTCATCTACCCAGGCAATTGTCTGCTACCAAGATGGCTCTGGCGCAAATGGCGTATCGAAAACCATCAATATCTCTGGCAGTACGATCAGCTCTGTCGGCGCTGCATTCAACTTCAATGCTGGCAGTGTGAACTTCACCAATGTGCAGACCATTTCAAGCACCACTGCAATGGTTTTGTACAACGACACATCAAACAACCTGAGCACTAAAGTTTTGACTGTCTCTGGCACCACGATAACGGGCGGCTCGGCTGGCCCAGTAGTTGCGGCAACAGCGAATAGTTACCAAAACATTGCAGTATTGTCAGCAACAACCGCAGTTATTCTCTACACCACTGCCAGCACGAATCTGGTCTACATGGTGCAGAACATGGCTGGCAATGTAATCACACCTGGCACGGCAGCCGCATTGATGAGTTCAGTAACGCCGAGCGAAATCACACTGGCAAGCCTGAAAGATGGCAGCAGGTTCATTTATTCATACGTTACTGGCACATCACTCAAGATTGCAACGGCAAGCGTATCAAGCACGACTGCAACGCCTTACACCGAAACCACTTTCAGGACTGGCGCTGTGACGAATTTAATCATGACTTCAATCAATAACCGAAAAGTCGCTATGTCGCTGACGACTCCGGCAAGCATGACCGAGGCATGGGTATTGACCGTTGAGGCTGGCGGCTATGAAGTCACAGGCGTGGCAGATGTCAAAGCATCGCTACCAATCACAACGCAATCTGCATCATCGTTTAATCAAACGCTGGCCGTCACGCCGAACGGCAAGTTGTTCAGCGGCTATAGGCTCACAGGTACCACCTTCCCTAACGGCACTGTAGTGGAAGTTTTAGGTTAATCAGTGTCACTCACATAAGGACTATCATGAAATTTACTAAACTTTTATTTGTTTCACTTTGTTTTCTGTCTGCGTCGGTATTTGCGCAAAATGGCAAGTTCGTCACAGATCAGCCTGTCTACAATAACATCACGCTGGGCCAGGCGAAATCAGTGAGCCCTTTGGATGTGGCGCTCGTAGATGCAAATCCAGCGACAAAAACAATCGCCATCACATATGCCGATGGCGTAACGGTGGAAAACTGGGTCTATGGCACATCTGCCGACTTCAATGCAGTATTCGATAACTTCGTTACTGGGAGTCGTGCGCAGGGTGCTGACTGGTATTGGGCACCTCAGTACTTCAGCAATGCACTGCGCAAGGTTTCCATTAAATCAATCAAGAAAACTAGCTGCGCTTATACAACATTTGGCGGCGGCTTCTGGACAGCCACAATCACTATGAAGAGCGGTATGGTGATCACTGCCAGCGGCAACGACATCGGTATTTGCGCACGTCTGACAGATTAATTTAAACGGGGGATCAAATGGCAGCCAATCAATACAATACTGGTGGATATGGGTTCAATCCGCTTGATCCCCAAGCGGAGTTCATGACGAATGATCTAATGACTCGCCCTGCGACTGATCCAACATACGACAGCGCATTCACCAATAATTACATGGGCGCATCTACTCCGGCTGAAGTTGCGGCGGCTGGTCTGCGTCGTGATGATGTGCCCGGTGCTGTTGTTGGTAGCGTTGCCGGTGCGCTCTCTGGCTATGCTGGCGGTGGCCTACTTGGATTGAACCAAAATCAGTCGGCCAATTTCCTCGGCGGCGCTGGTGGCCCCAACGTGGCAGGTAATGCGCAAGTCGCAAAGCCAGCACAACAGCCAGTAGGCAATACACCGACCAATGACCAGTACATCAACACCGGCACTTCATGGGTAAGAAACCCAGACTACAACCCGCTGCTAGAATTGCGCGGCGGTGCAATGCAGGCATACCAGCAAGATAATTCCATTGCTAACAAGATGGGATATCAAGATAACGGGTTCAATTATCAGCGCGAAGACCCGTTCGCAGGCCAGAACCTAAACGATGCATCTGTACAGTTTCATCTGAAGCAGTACATGGAAAAGAATCCAGGTTTTGTCCCGATTAACACGTATCGCGGCGAGGCACCACGCTTGCCAGGACAGATCAATCAAGACACAGGGCAAATGACGACTGAGCAGGGTTCGTATAACCCATGGGCCGGCAATACTGGATTTGTTCAGCCAATGCCATGGCAGGGTCAGCAACAGCAGCAAGCGCCTTATCAAGCGCCACAGGCGCAACAACAACAGAATCCATATTTGCAGCCTTTCCAGCAAACAGCTGCTTATGGGCAGTCTGTAAATCAGAATTGGGGTGGCCAGGTGCAAAATCCCTACCGGAATCAGCAAAGGCAGCCGCAAGGCTATCAGCAGCCGCAGCAAGGGCTGCTGCAGCGGTTTCAAGGTCAGCAGCAACAGCAAACACCACAGGGCAACCGCTACGGGTTGTTAAGTGCATATGGCGCTCGTTAAGGTTGAAAATGTAGGGCAATTCGGGGTCAATAAAGACCTGTCGCAACATGAGTTGCCCATCAATGCCTGGACTGATGCGCGTAACATTCGGTTTCTGGATGGCTATGCTTACCAGTTCTATGGGCATGGTGAAGTCTACAATTCGCCTTCTGTGGTGCCGCAGTATGTCTTGCCTGTGAATATCTCAAGCAACCGCTACTGGGTGTATATGTCGGCGGCAAAGTCCTATGCTGTGACTTATTCCGGTGGCGTGGTAACCCATACTGATATTACGCACGCAACACCACGCACTGGCGTAGTCAATCAGTGGACGCATGCCTTACTGTCTGGCCTGCCAGTTCTGAACGTAGGCGACACGTCCAAAGTCCCGATGTCATGGGACCTGAACACTGCGAACAAATTTATTGACCTGGCGAACTGGCCTGCAGGAACCTATTGCAAGTCGCTCCGTTCCTATAAGAATTTCCTGGTGGCGCTCAATGTCACAGCAGCCGGTACAGGCAAGCCTTTCCTTGTGAAGTGGTCACACCCAGCAGACCCTGGCGCCTTCCCATCATCATGGGATGCGACAGATGCAACCAAGGATGCTGGTGAAACTGATCTTGCTGAGGCCACAAGCCCCATAGTTGATGGACTGTCGTTGCGCGACTCGTTCATCATTTACACAGAGAATTCGACGCACCGCATGGATTATGTTGGTGGCCAGTCTGTTTTCAGGTTTTCCAAGATCATGGGCATGTCGGGCATGCTCAACCGGAATTGCGCAGTTGAATTTGATGGCTGGCACTTCGTTGTCACTGGATCAGATGTGATTGTGCACGATGGCCAAGCGGCCACATCGGTACTGGATAAGATGACGCGGCGCTCGTTCTTTCAGACTATCGATGTGACAAACCGCAGCATGGTGTTTGTGTTCAAGAATCCATTCCTGAATGAGATTTTCCTGTGCTATCCGTCCATCGGTGCCAGCTCATGCGATAAGGCGATGGTGTACAACTTTGTTGATAAGACAGTGTCATTCCGTGATCTGCCCAATCTGAACCACGCGAACTATGGCTCTGTCAGTAATGACCTGGGCGGGCTGTGGTCTCAAGATTCAGATTCATGGGACTCTGACCTGACCTTCTGGAATGGTCCAGACTACACGCCAGACACAGCCCGGGTGCTGATGGCATCGACAGACCAAAAGCTGTACATGCTGGACGCATCGGCAAGTTTTAACGGAAGCTTGCCTGCCGCATTCCTGGAGCGTCGCGGGCTGTCATTTGATACGCCAGAGAGCATCAAAACAGTAAAGGGCGTGCGTCCGCGTATATCCGGCAATGCTGGGCAAACAGTCACTGTCAGTGTTGGATATGCGAATACACCATACGATGAGCCTACATGGGTATCTGGCACTTACACGATAGGCACAACCGTTTCTGTTGATCTGTTCGCCAGTGGCCGGTACATCGCGCATCGGTATGCATCAGGCTCGGCTTTCCAATGGCGTCTTGATTCAGTTGATCTGGATATCGAAACTAATGGTGCTTGGTAATTCATAATTGTATTGAAACGTATTAAATAGTATGAGAACAGCAAATAACAATACAATTTCGTATTCACCTGGGCAAGTGCCGACAGATGCAGCAGAAATGCAGCGTTTCTTTACTTCTGAGCTGCAAAAAATAGCTGCGGCTATCACGGGCTTATCCCTGGGCCATCTGGATAAAACCACTGTTGCGCCAACAAAGCCCCGCGATGGTGACATCAGGTACGCAGATGGCACGCTGTGGAACCCAGGGTCAGGCGTCGGCGTGTACTACTTCAAGGGCGCAACATCTGTTTGGATATTTTTGGGATAAATATGAACGAATTATTTAATGCAAGCGCAGCACCGACTGGTGGCGGCCTTCTGGGGCGTATGGCTGGCGGAATGCCTGCTGCCATGCCGCAAAGTGCACCACAGGCAGCGCCGCAAGCTGGTGGCGATACAGCGCAGGCTATTCAAATGGCGACAATGTTGTCTAAAAGCCCGACGCCAGAAGTGGCGCAGCAAATCATAGCGGAATTAACGCAACAAAAAACACCTGAGGCTATGCAATTTGTAAAGGCATTGTCGCAAGCCCAGGACAATCCTCAGGTGTTAAAACAGATAGCAGACATTGTATTACAGCACGCCAGCCAATGAAAATCGAGCGCACTCATGATATGCAGGTCGTCAGGGGGATATTGATGCATCCGCGCATCCTCCCGCATATCCACGAGGATGGAATGGTAGAAATAAATCCGGTTGATGTTGATGCGATTTATTGGCTGTTGGTGATTGATGAAGATGAACCAGCAGGCGTGTTTATGGTTCATCCGCATAACCAGTCTTGCTACGAAATGCATACAAGTTTATTACCAAGAATTTGGGGCCAGAAGGCAAGCGAGTCAGCGCAACTGCTTTTAAGGTACCTGTTTCAGGTCATTGAATGCAAAAAAATAATAACCAATGTTCCTGCGAATAACAAAAAAGCTCTGCGCTTTGCACTTGCAAATGGAATGAAAATAGAAGGCGTGAATCGTGAAAGTTATTTCAAAAACGGCGCACTGATTGATCAAACGATGCTCGGCATCACAAGAAAGGAATGGCTATGCCAATAGCAGCCGCACTACCGGCAATCGCCTCAGTTGTTGGGGCTGGTGCCGCCGTATATTCAGCCAGCAAATCAGGGCAGGCTCAGACCAGCACGTCGCAAAGTAACCTGAACCCGGGCATGCAGGAACTGCTATACGGCGACGGCACAAAGGGTGGCCTGCTCTCATATAATCAATCGTTCCTGACCCAGCCAAAAATGCAGGGCCAGAACACGTTTGGACAATATGCTGACGCCTATCTGGGTGCTGATGCACCATACGACCAAGGCCAACAACGCCAAACATCCACAGCACTGGCGACAAGCAACGGTATTGCGCCACAGATGCAGGCAGCGCAGGGTCTTTTCACGCAGCCGTTCAATGTTGCTCAGTCGGCTTTCCCTGGAGGTAATCAAGGCCCACAAACAGCCAATGCGCAGACTGCAAACTTCAACCAGATCAATGCACCTGGTCAGAATGGTATCGGCCTGGATCCTGCCTACAATGATTTCATCTACGGGCAGAATGGCAATAACCCGTATTTGGCCGGCGCAATCCAAAAAGGGCTGAACCAGTCAAACGCCAACTTCCAGAATCTTGCCTCTGATGCTGAGCAAAACTTCAAAGAGAACATTTTGGGCAGCCTGCGCGGCGATGCAATCGTGAATGGTCAATACGGTGGATCACGTCAAGGTATCGCCGAAGCCAAAGCCGCTGATTCACTTGCCAAGAACATGACACGGGCATTATCGCAAGTTGGACAAAACCAAACGGATGCAGCCGTATCGGCGCAGGCCGGACAATACGGGCAAGACCGGCAGAACCAGCTCAGCGCCTTGTCTGGGCTGTCTGGCAATCAGTACCAGGTTGCTGGTGCCAATGCTGGCGCACAGAATCAATTGGGGCTTTCCAATGCTCAAATGCTGAACAACATGGGACAGTTCAATGCTGGTGTCGGCAATAATTATCTGGCGCAATTGCTACAAAATAACCAGTTCAATGCCGGATCAACAAATGCTGCCAATGCTATGCAGTACCAAGGCAATCAGCAGATGAACATGGGCAATACCAATAATCAGCAGCAGGCTAACCAGGCGAACATGGGTTCTCTGTTCAACATGGCGCAACTGAACAGCCAAAACAAAGCGACCGGCGCAGGATTGCTGGCTAGCCTGGTCAACCAGAATTACCAGTACGGCAATAATGCAAATGACTACGAGCTGAACCGCGCTACCAAAGTGAATGGTCTAATTGCCCCATATACCGGCCTTGGTGGCAGCGTAACCAGTAGCCAGCCGCTTTACACAAATCAAGGGGCGAATGCGCTTGGTGGGGCTTTGGCTGGGGCGCAATTGTTCAAGCAGTTTGGAAGCAACTTCGGCGGGGGCGGGAATAGCAGTGGCGCAGGCTATGCAAATCCTGCTGATTTTCCTAATGGCGGTTATGAAACTACTTACGGTGGCACATAATGGGCTTACTTAATTTATTCTCTGGTGGCGATGACGCCGATTCTCAGGCGAATATGGCTGCGGCTATGGCTCTATTGCAGGCTGGCGGCCCTTCCTTGCGCCCCACATCCTTTGGTCAAGCTTTGGGCGGTGCAATGGCCGCTGGTCAGGGTGCTGCGCAGAATTTCAAAGACCGGCAGATGGCGGAACAGTTCCGCAAGTTGCAGATGGAGCATATGGCGCTGACTGGTGAAGGCATGGGGCTGGATATAGCTACCAAGAAGCGCGCTGCCGCACAGGACGAGGCGCTAAAGCGTGGACTGATGAACTTTTCAAAGCAGCAAGCAGCTGGCACAGCTCAGGTGCCGCAAGATCAAGGCATGTACGAAGAAATGTCTCAGCTCGGTGTCGCACCAACGCAAGCAATGCCACCACAGCAAGCAATGGGCGGCGCTACGCAATCAGCAGGCGGTTTCAATAAGTCTAGCCCTATCCAGGCTCAAATTAGCAAATTTTACAAGCAAGCTGATTTTATAGAGCAAACAGAAGGTGTAAGCGGAGAAGCATTCCGCAAGCAGGCAATTGAACTAATGGGGAAATTGCCAAGAGTAAAAGACTGGCAGCAGGTCAATATTAACGGCAATGTCATGTATGCCCCATATTTTGATGATGGAACGGTTGGCGAACCTGTTCCAATGAATGTGGCAAAAGAACTGCATTTCCAAAACATCGGCGGTAAAACGATAGGTGTAGACAAGTTCACGGGCAACCAGGTTGCCGGGTATCAGAATACGCAATCTCCTGATAGTGCTGCAAGTAATGCTACAGCTATTCGCGGCCAGAACATGACCGATGCCAGGGCGCGTGAACTTAATGCAATCACAAGGGAAGGTCAGCAAACACAGGTTATTAATGACCCTTTACGCGGTCCAATGTTGATTGATAAAGGCAAGGGGACAGCAAAAATTGCTGTCGGTGCAGATGGTCAGCCAATACCAGGAGAGACCGCAGCTAAACGCGAGTATGGGGCAAATTCATTGGCGCCTATATTAGCGGATGCCAGAACGCAGATATCCAAAGCTACCGGATCTTATTTTGGGGCTGGCTATGACAAGGCGGCTCAGGCTTTCGGTGCAGCACCTGGCGGCGCTCAAGCAATTGCGAAGCTTAAGGTACTTGAGGGGCAGATCATGATGAGTCAACCTCGCATGGAGGGACCGCAATCCGATAAGGACGTGGCAATGTATCGACAAATGGCCGGACAAATCGGCGATCCAACAGTGCCGACATCCTTAAAAATGTCGGCTTTGGATGAGATTGAAAAGCTAAATAGTCGATATGCTAAGCAGCCAGCCCAACCCACAATGCGCTCAGCCATAAAAGGCCAGGTCATGGATGGCTACCGCTTCAAAGGTGGCGATCCAGCAATTCAAAGTAACTGGGAGAAAATGTAATGGCTGGCCCATGGGAAAAGTTTCAGAGCGCTGAAGTTGCACCAGTTGTTGCCGATGCTGATGCATCAGGCCCATGGGCGAAGTTTGTGCCCAAGGAAGAAACGACCATCATGCAGGATGTTGGTCAGGGCCTAGGCAATGCCGCAGCCGGTGCTGTGCGTGGGGCAGGCTCTATAGGCGCGACATTGCTCTACCCATACGACAAGGCTATGGATTTGATCAAAGGCGATCGAGACCCAAGCATAACTGGTCTAGTCACTGGCAAGCAACCGCTGAGCCGCAATCAAGAGCGCCGCATGCAGATGGACCAGGGCTTAAAGGAAATGGGCGCAGATCCTGAGTCATGGATGTATAAGGGCGGCAAGATCGGGGCAGAGGTGGCCGGGACTATGGGCGTAGGAGGTGCACTCGGTAATGCTGCTTTGAGACTCGCACCTGGTGCGCCTGCATTGTCCAATGCCATAGCATCCGGTGGATTCAATCTTGGTCAGGCTGGCAATGCTGGAGCAGGTTTTTTACCATGGCTGCAAAACATGGGCACGCGCATGGCTGGCGGTGCAATTACTGGCGGGGCATCTTCTGCTCTTATTGACCCTTCGCAGGCTGGTACTGGTGCGGCTATTGGTGCCGCTTTGCCTCCGGGTGTACAAGCCGTTGCCAAGGCTGGGGGAGCCCTTGGCTCAGCGGTAAAAAATACATTTGCTGTCGCCCCTAAAAATCGCGCCCTCGCCGAAAAAGCAATCAATGAATACGGCATCCCTCTGGGTGTTGCCGACATAACATCCAGTCCAGTAGTTAAGGCAACTCGCTCCGTGCTGAACGATACCCCCTTTATTGGTCGCATAGGCGATGCGCAGCGTGATGCTGTGCAGGAAGGATTTAACAAGGCGGTGGGCTCAACTTTTGGAGCGCCAGAGGCAAAACTGACAGCAGATGTAATGGATGCAGCCAGAAAACGCATGGGCGCAGAGTTTGACCGAATCTGGAACAATAACAATCTCCAGGTCAGTCCCGACATGATCAATAAAATGCTTGAGCTGGAGCGCCAAGCGGCAAAACTGCCGAAAAGCGACGGTCAGAGTCTAATCGCCGAACTTCGCGATTTGTACGGCAGGATGAAGCCAGACGCCAGCGGTGCAGCTATTATCGATGGGCAAACAGCAAACAATTTTCAGCAATACTTGCGCCGTCGTGCAGATAGCTCAGCCGGATTGAAAAACGAACTTTCTGATTTGCGTCAAAATATCATCTCTTCATTCAATAAAAGTGTTACCCCTGAAGAGGCGGCAGCACTGACTCTAAATAGGGGGCAGTACAAGGCATTTAAGACGGTAGAACCACTCCTAAATAAAGGGGAGACGGGTGTGGCAGGCAGGTCTGCCGGAGATGTTCCTGCGGCACTTCTGCCACAGGAAGTCAGCAAAAGTTATAGTCGTGCTGCTGGTACGCCACTGGCCGATCTATCACAAATTGGTTCGCAGTTTATTGTTGATCGCGTTGCGCGTACTGGTGGTGGCGTAAGGGCGGCAATTCAAAACGGCGCGTTGGGCATTGGTGCGGCATCAAACCCTGTCGCTGCCGCCGTAGCACTCCCTTTTGCTGCCCTGACAAATAAAGCCCTAGGTAATCCGCAGTTGGCAAAATCATTGGTTCGGGATGCCTCAGCTGATCCCGCTAGATACGCTGGGTTGCTTCAGATGTTTGCGCAGCAACAGCCGGTAATGGCTCAAGGACTGCTAGGTAGTTTTAGCGGCCAGTAAAGCCTTTCCAAAACGCCCAAATAAACACGATTATCAGCAATAAAATCGCTTTCCATAACTTGTATTCGATGTATTCCATGTTCAATCCCTTTTTTCAGAGAGGATGCTTTGAATTTTATCTATGATGGTTTTCGCTGCTGAGTCTATTCTCTCATCCGATAATGGAAGTTTTGCTTTGTAAAAATCAATGCTGAAGCTTTGTTCAAGGCGAGCAATTATCTCCGCATTCATGGATTTACTAGATATGTCAGCTTCATACTGCAATTTTTCATGCAGGTTTCTTGGGATGCGCAGGGTTATGCGCGTATAGCGTTCTTCTTCCATAGATGAAAACTATACACTAAAGTAGTGTCACAAACCACTTGACACTATTTCAGTGTCAAGTACAATGCAATGACACTGATTTAGTGTCGTTTGTTTAAAATGGAGAAATTAGAATGCAGATAACTACCGAAGTATGGAGGGGGCAAGTGCGAATGCCAAAACCGATAGCGGAATGGCTTCAAGGGCAAGCTCAAAAAAATTTCCGCAGCATAAATGCACAGATTGTGCAGTTATTGAATGAGGCAAAAACCAATGCAGAGCAAAATGCAGCGCAGTAAAAGAAAAGCCCCGATCGTTATCTTGGCGGATGGGATCAGGGCTTATGTCGAATACGCACACAAATGAGGAATCAACATGTCGAATATTAGCACAGCACCAGTAAATTTCAATTTTCATGGCGATAACTTGGTTATTGTTCCATTTAACGGGCAACCATTTGTTGCAATGAAACCGATAGTTGAAAGCATGGGATTGTACTGGAGTGGGCAGCAGGCAAAGCTTGCGGAAAAATTCAGCTCAGTTATACAGATAATCTGTACAACTGGATCCGATGGGAAAAGCTATGAAATGCTTTGTTTGCCGTTGCGCAAGTTGGCAGCATGGCTGTATTCAGTCAATCCAAATAAAGTAGCACCAGAGCTACGGGATAAAGTCATTGCATACCAGGAAGAATGTGATGACGCGTTATGGGACTACTGGAATCAGGGTTTCGCAGTAAGGCAATCATTTGTATCGGGGCCGGGAGATATTCTGAGCGCAGCACAAGCAGAGCAAATACGAATGTCTTTGAAAAGTGCCTGCGAAAAATTACCCAAAGATAAACAGGCCGCTTTTATGACAAAAGGCTGGTCCAAGCTGAAATCTCATTTTGGCGTGACTTACAGGAAAATCCCTCAGCATGAATTTACCGAGGCGATATCAATAGTTTCGCGTCATGTGGCAGAGTGGGAATTGGTAGAAGCACCCAAAAAGACCACATCTGAACAATTGCAGGAGTTCTTCCAAGAAGGATATTTTTTAATGTCATTTCAGAATGGCAGCATCGTTTTAAATCCAGTTGACTATCAACATAGAGTGATCGCGCACAAAGACTCTGATGATTTAGCAAGGTTTGTCGCCAATGATGTGCCGGTAGCAATGCTAACAAAAGTAATCGACGCAGCAACGTCTCGAATCAATAGGCTTCTTGACCGAAAGGGCCAAGAACTACGCTAACCAAAACCCGCTTCGGCGGGTTTTTTTATGGAAAGTAACAAATGCACCAAGACCAAACACTATCCCACTGGATCGATGCAGCGTCAATAGGAACCGTCTTTGCAACCTTGGCCGGATGGCTCCCAGCGATGGCGGCCGCTGCGTCGCTTGTTTGGTCATTGATCAGGATATACGAAACCAAGACAGTTCAGAGCTGGGTGAAAAGGTGGAAATATGGCAGACGATAACAGACTGAAGGTCGCGCTGGCGCTGGCGACCGCTCTTGCGGTACCGGCTGAAGGATTGCGGCAATATGCGTATTACGATCCACCGGGCATCTTGACGGTGTGCTATGGCCACACAGGTCCAGACGTGCAGAAGGGGCGACAGTACTCACTGGCCGAGTGCAAGGGGCTACTCAGCAAGGACATGCTGGAAGCCATCAACCAGGTCGAAGCATGCCAGCCTGGGTTGCCGGTGAATGTCCTGGTGGCGTTCAGTGACGCTGCTTTCAACATCGGACCCAAGGTGGCCTGTGACCAAAAGAACTCGACTGCAGCACGATACCTGCATGCTGGTAAGCTGATCGAGGCCTGTAACCAGCTGCCGCGCTGGAATAAATCCACGATTGCCGGCGTGCTGGTGGAATTGCCTGGGCTGACAACCAGGCGTGAAAACGAGAGGCAATTATGCTTGACCGCGCAATCATAGGATTAATCCTTGTCGGCGTACTCGCTGGCGGGGCGGTATGGGGCTATAAGCACATCAAAGACCAAGGCAAACAGGAAGTAGTTGCTGCGGACAATAAAGCGTCTGTAGTCGCCCTGGACAAACGCAACGATGAAATCACAGCAGCAAAAGCTAAGCATGACGAAGAAACCAAACAATTGAAGAGAGGGTACGCAAATGAAATCGATACTATCCACGCTGCTTATACTAAGTCTGACCGCCTGCGCTTCAGAGAGGGTGCTTGTCAAAGACTTGCCCCCGATACCCAAGCCAATAGCGCCAGCGGAAGCAATGACGGAAATGCCGAAACCTGGGGATTTTCTCCAGAAGTTGAAAGCGGCATTAAACAACTCGGGCAAGAGATAGAAGAGAAGTTTGCGGCCTGCCGGGTTGCGCAGGAGTTCATCCGAAAAAACGGCATGGCACCCTGATTAGTGTCTGGTAGAAATCTGCCATCCGATGCGCAAATGGGCGTATTTGGCGCACTGTATGCGCGTGCAGTAGTGTAGTATTGGCGGGGCTTTGCGGCCTGCCGGGTTGCGCAGCATGTAACTCGAAATCAGGCGTACTAGCAATAGTACCGGGGGTTCAAATCCCTCCTTCTCCGCCAATATAATCAAGTACTTACAGCATTTTCTTAGACCGGATTATTCCGGTCTTTTTTATTTGTGTCTGTAAGAAATCTGTCATTTAATTTTGCCGATGGCTTTTGCAAGGGTATTCACCGATAAGTGGCTATAGCGCTTAGTGCTGCGTTGGTCTTTGTGCCCTAAGACGGCTCCCACAGTGTACAAAGATACATCATTATTGATCATCATGGATGCGGATGAATGCCGCAGGTCATGAAACGTCATATCCTCAAAACCAGACCGGTTCATGGCTTTCCTGACTGAATCCTGCAATCCTCGCCTGCTCAGCTTGAACGGTAGATATTTTAATACTACATTCAGCCGTGGGTGAATAGGCACGTGTCTGACGGTGCTGTTTTTGGTGTCTGGCAGTGCAAACACACCTTTGCCTACCTTATTTTCCTTTCCAAGCCCAAAAATCTCGCTTAGCCGCATTCCTGAATAAAAAGCTATTCGGACGATGGCACGCCCCTCGCGGCTTACGCAGCGCCTGGCTATGGCCAGCATTTGTTGGCGATCTGCGTACACCTGGCGCTCGTTCTTAACGGTTGGCATGACAAGGTCCAGGGCGACGCCTGCACCGAGCCTGTGATGCTTCTGGGTGTACCGGCACGCTGATCTGAGGTAAGACAGTCGATTCTTGATAGATGCGGGCTGGAGGTGCTCGGAAGCCGCTTTGTATTGCATCGCCAACTCTGGCAGTTCGTCCATGTACTTGTCTTTGTATAACCAGTAGATCAGGGCCAGCTCCCTTGTGACATTGTCGCCGGTCTTCAATTCTGGGCAGCGGTGCTTGATGTACAGTTCTACAGCCGTCTCGATCCTTACGCGCTCTTTAATTGTGCCAGTGGCTATACCATAGAGACGAGACGTTTCTTGCTGGCTAAAGGTTTCAGCCTCGGTTTTGCTCCAGCCTGCTGGAAGCATTTTAGTAGCCCTGACTCTTTGCCCGTTGACAACCTTGTTGAAGTCAAAGACCCAGCGACTTCGAGCTTTATTGAATGATACAGACATGACTTTTTGTAATCCTCTAAATCTTGTTCGTCAAAGCGCACGCACCTGGCCGTGTATCTGACGCAGGGGATAGGCCCCTTGGGGGCGGCCAAATCGTACATTGTGCGCTTGGAGACGCCGAGCTGCAGGGCGGCTTGTTCTGCTGTTAGCATCATTTCTCCTTCATGGCTGCGTCAATGGCTTGGCGTGGTGTGTCGTAATATGTAGGTTGGAATGGATAACCTTCGGCAGGTTGTCGAATTGGCTTATATACCCACACAGTATTAACTTCGCCATCTGTCACAACGTATGCGCCATTATTCATCATCCAATCAAGCCTAGCCTGGTCTTTCTGCGCCTCGGCAAGCTGGCGCTCAGTCTCATTAATCCGATTTATAGCCTCGTTCAGGCAAGCAATCAGACCAGATGTTGGGAATGTCGCAGCCTCTATCCCAGCCCAATGACGCAATCTATCCTGTAATTTTTGTTCTGCGGTCATTCCATCCATGACACACATCCTTTCGTTTCGCATTTCCCGCGGACATGACCGTTGTAGCAAGACTGGGCAAGATGCAATTTCCCTTTGCAAACCGGGCATTCGATGACTTCGCGCCTGTCTTGCCGTGGCTTTGGATTGACCCGCCATTGCTGTGCCACCTTGATGGCGGCAAATGTGCGATTCAGCGCCGCATATTTTTCGGCGCGATCTGTCTGCACTTGCTCTGGTGTTGGCTCCAGATACAAGGCACAAGGAATCATTTGCTGGTCGCGCCTGTCGATTTCCTTGCGTATTTCCGGCTCGCCTGCGCGAATAGATGTGCTGCGTCCGTCAGCGGCAACAACGCGAAACTGCATGCATGGCAGTCTGAACATAATGCCTGCCATGGTGCCGTCAAATGCATCTGCGTAATTGACTCCTGCCCGGCAGCAACCTCCGCTACCTATCCCTGTGAAATGTATGCAGGTACCTGGGCTCATGTGGATGCCCTGCCAGCCAAAATCGCAGAAATATCCGCAATGGTCAGATCAGTCACTTCTGTGACCGCAACGGCAAGGGTTGCGCCAAATGGCAGGCGATTGTGCCGGATCTTGCTAATGACCGGTGGTGCGACTGCCAGCAAACGCGCCAGGTCAGCATCATTTTTCAATCCAGCTGCTCGAGCTACCTCGTCGAGCAGCTGGTTTTGCTGTTCTTTGGTTGCAAATGCAGATGACAGGTGAAAGCGAGGCTTAGGCAATACTTGTACTATTGCGCCCTTAGTGCGGTCAAATTCGAGTGTTCTCATACTGGTTGCTCCAAATATTCGATAAAGCCGCCGAAGCGGCCCATGGATAAGGTTAGGCTGCTTCCGGCATAGTTTCCGAGCTGGTGGACTGGTCAAACAGTGGCTTTTGATCTGGCATAGCTTCCAGAGAGTTGCCTGCATCGAGCAGCTTTGAGCGCTCTTCAATGACGATGGTCACGTAGGAGCCTTCAGCGTCGGCAATACTATGCGCTTCTGGTGTTTTAGCCATGGTAAGCACGACTTTCACACCGTCCTTGAAAACAACCTGCTCGACGGCAGCAGGGAAGGTAGTTCTGGCATTGCTGGAAATGATATCGCATGCGTCAATGACTGCTTTACGGCAGTCGTCATGCACATATGCCAGCGTGCGCTTCTGTTCGGCTTCCTTCATCTCGATCCAAGGCACGGAAAGCGTTTTGAGGTGCTTTGTAGCGGCATTGATCAGCGCACCAAGCAAGAACTCCTGCGCGTAGTCCTTGCCAGTCAGTTCTTTATTTGCTGGGCGGGCAAACACTGCAAACGGGCTGTCTTCGCCATCAATGATGGCCGACAATACCCATGCGTCACCTTCGGGCGCTGAAGGCTTCCATGCCTTGATAGAGTCGCCCTCAACCCATTTAACAGCGATGTTTGCGTTTTGCAAGTCATCTGTGAGGCGAAGCACATAGATTTCATGCCCGTTGTAAATGGTGCCTGGAGCCAGTTCTTCATCTGGCAAGATAAAGCTTTCAAACGCTGTAATCCCGCCAAAGCCCATTTCGTCGCGCTCAAATAATGGTTTTTCTGTCTTGGTTTGTTTCTTGGTCATGATTCGTCCTATGTGGTTGTGGTGCTGCTGGTTAAGTTGCTACTTCTTCGTAAACATGGCCGTTGTCAACACGCTTTTGCACATCGCGTATTACGCTCACCATCGTGCCCTGGTTGACCTTGCCGCATTGTTGGTCGTGTGCTGCCAGAGCATTGCGTATCGTCTCGATATCGCCGCCGTCATAACGCCATATGCCCGTGCGTTCGCCGCGTAACTTGGCCTTGAAACTGGCATCAAGAGCGCGCTTGAACAGGTCCATTGATTCTTCGTTAATGCCTTCCTCGCACATCACAATGCCGATGTTCAGGCTGCCGGTGACGATGTTCCAGTCTCGTTCCGTGCTGGCACGCATGGTCATGTTGTCGAAGGCTATCCAGTAACCCAATGCGAGGTCGGTTAATTGGCCGCCGCTCATGGGTTGCCGGTCAGTCAGAATACTCAGTCCGCCGGATGGATTGACCCAGCGCTGGCGGTAGGGACTCTGGCGTTTTTGTTTGGCGCGTTTGCTCATGATGACCTCGATTTATTTGCGACGTGAAGTCAGTCTCTCTTCTTGATACACGCGAACACCACCGATTTTGCAGTTAGCCTGTAAGGCTTTTGCTTGCTGTTTAATCGGCACCAGGTTCGCCTGCAGGAAGTTGATGTATGTCGGATTTGCCGCAACGAATTGAACCAGTGCAAGCAGGTCTGTAACCTCTGCTGTCCATGGTGCTGAGGTGGAAACACCAGCTACTTTTGGCGTAATGGTTGCCACGACTGGCGCAGACATGACTGCTGCGACTGTTTGCGACAGAGATACTTTTGCCATTGCGTGCTGCTGCTCAGCTTCAGCGGCTGCCTTGGTCTGGTTAATAGACAGCAGCTCTTTGTTTGCCCGTTCCTCGGCCACGCGATCACCTGCCGCTACCGCATCTGCTGCTTGTTGGGCAATAACGCGTGCTTTTTGCTCTGCCTCTGCAATTTCGCGGGACTTGCGGTCTGCCTCGGCCTGTTCTTCACGGGCTTTCTGTTCCAGCTTGAGCCGTTCTTGCCTGGCCAGTTCATCCGCTTCTTTTTGTGCTGCAGCAGCTTTTTCGCGTTCTGCTTTTGCGAAAGTCAACATTGCGTTTTTAAGGTGAGCAATGCCAGCCTCGCAACGCTCCGTAGGTGCGCGGAATAATTCCATTACGTTTTTCTTAGCCGCATCCATCGGCCTAGTGATGGAGAAGCGCTTATTATTCAGCTCTTCCAATTTAGCCTGCAAGGATTGCAACTCGCCTGCGGCCATTTCATACATCATCGGCGAGTTAATCACGATGGCGTGAGCAGCTTTAAATACACCTTCTGCCACCTGCGCCAGTTCCGCTGCCTGGGGCAGGGCAGGGATTACGGTGGTTTCTTCTCGGTCAAGTAATTCCATGTTTCAATCTCCAGTTTCGTAAAGTCAACAGCGACATAAAAGCGGCATAGTCGGATTCATCTTTGTAAGGAACCATCCGGTAAGTTCCATCTGAGCGCAGGCCCAGGGCATAGCGATCAAGTACTTTTTGTCCGGCATGGGTATGAAGCTCTTTGTAAGCTGCGAGCTGCATACCGATGACGGGGCCGAGGGAGAGCATTTTTTTGATGTCTATGACAGCCATACGCCCGCGAACTAATCCTGTCCTGTCCGATGTGCCTGAATACCCTAAAAGCTTGTGGTAGAGCTTTTGTTCCACTGTGGCGGGTTCAAATTCGCATTCATGCTTAAATTTGATCCATGCATCTAGGTAGGGGGCAATTTCATCAGGCAATGTGTCAAGATCAAGATCGTTCAAGTCGTACAGTTCAGTCGTTTTGTGGACGTAAGTCCCCAGCAACTGAGCCCGGCGCAGGTTTTCTTTTGGCACGTTTGAATAGTCAAGCATCGGTGCCAAGATCTGCGTCACGCTTGGCACAACCTGGTTGTGCCAGCGGTACGTATGGCTGTCTTCATCAAAGGTCAGCATAATTAGTCGGGGTTTTTAATCCAGGCCACAACGTCTTTAAAGTGGGCATGTGTCACTTCTTCCAAGCGAATGCCAAACTTCTTGAAAACATCGTTTGAGCTGAGAGCGGCTTCTTCCAGTTTGAACTGGAGATAGTTCCTCTCTGTATCAGTCAATGGCGCACCGTCGCTTGTTGCGGGCTCAGTCGCCGCTGTGGTTGCAGCAGGAGTGGCTGTTGTCTCGGCAGTGCTGGTCGCAGGGACTTCAGGCTGTTCTTTGAAATCGACGTCGGTTGCCTTGGCTTCAGGTGTTGCTTTAGCCTCGGCCTGCTGTTTTGCTTTTTCCGATTTGGATTGCGGCGGTTTTGGGTCAGTTTTTGGCTGTTCAGGCATGGCATACGTGCCATCTTTCTGCAGCTCGACATCGATTGTGTCGCGAACTTCCTCTTCTGTTGGGAGTCCCATCAACAGCTCTGGCGCGTAAAGGCGGCCAAAGAAAGCCGCAGAGCGATAGCGGAGCATGACTTCAGGCATAGTCCGCCACTTCGAGCCATTCTTCGAGTACCAACCTTCCTCGGCTGCCATTTTAATGGATACAGGTGGGGACTCCAGCATGGGGACGCCGTGAGTTTTGCAGCACTGATAGAGTGAGCCATCATGTTTTTTCAGTTCCTCAAAACTGAAGTTCGGAATTACAACGCCACGTTCTACTGACCAGGCAATGCATTTGATATCAGGCACTGTTATGGTGCTGGTTTTGGGGACTTTCTTATTGTTTTCCCATTCAAACGTGGTGTGTGTGGCTTCTACCTTGTCACCTTTAACCAAGTCATAACGCAAGGGTGAAAAACGACCGCAAGTGTTTATTGCAGCAATGATGAATTGCGACGACCAGGAAGGCCTGCCTTCAATGATGTGCAGATTCTGCATAATCATCAGAGGGTCGGCATTCATGCGCATGCTCATATTGAGCGCAATAATGCAATTTGGTACTGCGGCTGGATTGTCTACGTAGGTAAGGTTATTGCCATAGCCTTTCTCGTTGATCGCACGGTATGCCGTTGGCACCATAGACGATTGGGCAAACATCTTGGCTGTACGTTGCATGAACTCGAAGGACTGCAAGGAGCCAAAGCCCATCGTGATCGCTGTGTTGTCCGGCTGAGTGGCCAATTGTGTTTTTGCTGCTTCCATGTGTTACTCCAGAAATTATGAAAATCGTTTAGATCGTGTTCCGTGCCTTGCGCCAAGCTGTAATCCAGCCATGCCCAAGACGCCTGTAAAAGAGAATGTTTTTGATCAGTACCATTTAGGGCAGCCCCATTTCATGGCGAGATACAGGGCACTGCGAACGCTGAAACCAGCGCCACGCCAGTGTTTGAAAGCTCTGATAGGGCGAATGCGGGTCATGCTGCTGATCTCCTGTTTAAATTAGGTGTTGGTGGCCGGTACTGATCTCCGGCTTGACTATCAGAAACCTAGTTGACACCGGGGTTCCACCGGGGCGAAGGGTTCAGTTTCTGTTTATTGGGCTAGCACTGGATTTTTGGACGCTTACTCAACCTTGGTTTATCCAGTCATTCCCGCCACCCATCAGGTCTTACACTTGCGCATCAGTCTGCACATTCACCAACAGGAAAAAAGAGGAATACCCCAGTTTGTTAGCTTGTCCCTCTCGGTCGACTCGGTACATCGACAAGCCTGGCGTCCGTTTTGCAATGACCCCCTCTTTCCTGTTGGCTCTCATTTAAAGTTGCGCTGGCAGAGAGTTACCAGTCCGATTTATCGACCACGGAAGGCGGTTAGCCGTTTGAGCGGCGGCCAACTGGCGAGACAAAATCAAAACAGGGTCGGCTTCGTGAATCTGGAGTTCGCCGCTGGCTAGGGCGGTTGAAGCCGACTTTGTTTTGGTGCCGGTCTTTCCCGACTGTCCGTCCCAGCTCAAGACTAGAGGCATCACCCGATACAGAGGCCAGGTCATTCGGGCACCCAGATTTCCCTGCCGACTTGATACTTGGTGGCGGCAACCAATTCGATTAAAACTGCTCGTCGCTCGTTTCTTTGGGCTCAGCCGCTGGCGCAATCACTTCTTTTGGCGTCCACAGCTCAGCATGCTTTTTGATCAAGACAAGAGCGGCACGGTATTCCTGTCCGTGTTCGTTTGAACCATGCTCGCCATCAAGCGCAGATTCAAATTCATCTACCGAGCCAGAAAAGCAGCCAGCTTTGAGGTGCAGCCCCTTGTCTGTGATAAATGCCAGCAAGTAGTCGCTGCGGGAACCGATAGGGCCCATTTGCAAGAATGGGCGGCCTCCTATGAGTTTTTTCTCACCGTACAGGTCGGCACTGCGCAGGTCGGCACCGCCCAGGTCGGCACCGCCCAGGTCGGCACTGCGCAGGTTGGCACCGTACAGGTTGGCACTGCGCAGGTCGGCACTGCGCAGGTTGGCACCGCCCAGGTCGGCACTGCGCAGGTTGGCACCGTACAGGTTGGCACTGCGCAGGTCGGCACTGCGCAGGTCGGCACCGCCCAGGTTGGCACCGCCCAGGTCGGCA
>CAZOIM010000009.1:0-38020 GCA_964579855.1 uncultured Ignavibacteriaceae bacterium
GCCTTGATGCTGTCCGGAGGGAAGCAGGCCGTCGAAGTCCCTCCCCCTGCCCCCCAGCCTGGTTCAATGGCCGCTGTTCGTGCCCCATTTTTCACCCCTAGTGAAATGGGCGGCAATGTGATGTTCTCGGCATAGCCAGAGGACGCTATAAACCGCGCGAACCAGATTTAAGTGGTGAGCCTCGGCCTTTGCTCCACAAGCGGCACACGGCTGGCGTTTGATTTTTCCAGACTCAATTGCCCAAGTGAATTTGCGGCGGAGCCGCTGAACAACGTCGGGGTCATACTCGTGCTGCTTATAAAACTGGTAAGCTAACTGATTGGGAGTCATAAACTTGCGGGTATTAGTGAGAACGGCCAGCGGCCGTTACAACGGAGTTAGAGGCGGGACGCCAGATTCCGACTGCCTTCTAGGGGAAGGCCACAATAAAGTTGGGTGGTTACACCCCGAAGCCAGCGGCGAGCCGTTAGGAACCTTTATTGTGGCCTTTCCTGTCAAGGAAGGCAGGCGGAATAGAAAGCTGGCCGTTTACGGGCAGAACAAGCAAATCCGTAAGGATAGCGGGGCTACAAACCTAGTATAGGAAGCCTTTGTAGTAGGCGTGTAGGGTGGGCGTTTAGGGTAGGTCAAACAGGGAGGAAGGAGCAGTCAGTTTCTCGTTGGCGAATATCTTTCCAAGGGGGTCATCAATAAACAAATCCAGGTCGGTAACGACAAAGTTCTTGCCTCGGCCGTATTTCTGAAAGCACTTACCAAAGGCAGCCAGGCGTTCTCTCCGGTCGGTGCCGTCTTTGCTGTTGGCCACAAATACCGCGTAAAAGGGATGTTGGGGCATAGACTGGGCGAGACTGGCGTATTCTTCCACCTTCTCATTGAGTTCGTTATCCCAGTACTCGGTTCCCATATCGACTTCCAAAAAGAAGGTGTACTTGGAGCCTTGTAGTTCGAACTGGCTGTCAAAATAGACCCCATGGGCTTTGGCAAATTCTTCCCGTTCGTCTTTCGTCCAGGCGGAGCGGTAGCCAGTTAGCTTGCCGGTGTTATGCAGGGCGGCGTAACAATTCCCCCGTGCTATCTCGTGTTCCCACTTCTGGGGGGACAGGGTGTCTTTCGGGTGCATAATAAGTCGGGGGAGCTGGGGTATCTTCCGGCCGTGGGCGGTGTAAATACCTATCTTAATCTCTCCACGGTTAGCCATTCTGCGGAGCTGGTCATAGGCACTATCAAACCCTGCCACTGGTTCATAGGTTTCACCCTTCCTTGGATGGCGGTAGATTATCTTTGGTGCGCTTCCGTCCTTTCTTTTTGAGTAGAACATCTGCGCTATCTGCGAGATGGTCAAAAACCGTGCTTCCTTTACTGCTTGCTGAATCTTGTCGGACGTTTCGCTTATCATCTTGCTGTTTAAGAGTTCCAGTATCGGCAGACTTCGCCTTTTTGTCTGCACCACTTGCAGTCTGGAATGTTGTTGCAGGTTGTACAAATCTATTTTTGATTTCCGCCCTGACGTCCGCTATCGAGCGGTAGAAGTCAGAGGCATAAATTTTCTTTAAATAAGAGTCAAAAACTTTCTTATCGACTTTGGTGTCCTCAATGTGGGACACGTCCAGAGTTCTCGGAGGCTGCTTGTTGTTTTTAACTATGGCTTGCCCCCTCTTCAGTTGGGAAGCAGCGTAGGTAGTTTCTTTCTCGGTAAGGTCTCCACTGTACATCATCCTCAGCATCTTGTCTCTATCGTCTCGGCCTGGGGTATTAAACAGAACTTTAATCTTGGTAAGTCCGTTGACTGCTGCAGCGAGAGACTTATCTGTGAATTGGTCAAAGGCCTGATGAGCGAGCGATAGACTAAGTCCAGACTTCCGTTTTTTGTAGAGAATTGTAGCAATCTTATCAGTGGCGTAATCTCCGCATTCGTCAATGTACAGGTAATAACGGCCTTGCCATCCTCTATTTCGTAGCCGTGAAATCGCATAAACTATCTCGTTAATGACTATGGTACCTAAAAGTCTTTGGTGGGACTGTTCCGTTCCCCATATCGGTTCGGGGTCTAGGTTTACCAGGACAATCCATTTGTCGGCCACAAGCTTTTGGAAGTTTATCCCGTCGTGGGAACCAAAAATAAGTTCCATGGTCGGGTCAAGGAAAGGCATCAGTCTATTAACGGTCGGCAGGAAGCCTTCCCACTCGTGGACATTATGCAAGGCACTTTCTAAAACCATACGAGAAATGTTGTACTCGTCCAGTTTAGAAAGCATTTCTTTCCGCCTGACGCTTGTCCGTCTGTCCATGAAATACTTCAGTTCGGTTAACGTGTTACTGGAGGCGTGAAGAACAGTTAAGAGTGCTGGGAGGTATTTTTGAATTCGTGGAGTGTCAGAGAAGTTAGCCTGCCCCCACAATACCCGTATAGCATCCATAAGGGAACCAATAACGGCAGGGGCGGGAGCTTTGTAATGCAGAGGATTAAGAGGAGGAATCCGAGCAGTACGTAAGAAGTCAGCAGGGTTAATATAAATGATTTTTTCGTATCCTTGTTTGCAGGCATACTTTAGAACTTTCATGGCGGTTTCGCCGTTGTCTGATGGGTCGAGCAGACAGGCGGCATAACCGTTATCAATGTCTTGCCTTAATAATAACTCTAAAAACTTTGACTTCCCTTCACCTGTACTGCCGAGAATGTGTAGGTGGCTTTCGCGGTCTTGTTCGGTTATATCGAGGAAGCCGTCAGTCGTCGTCCCCAAGTGACGGAGAGGATACTTCGTCTTTAGTTGTTCCTTCAGCCTTTGGAGGTGTGCCTCCGGCGATTGCAGGGGGCTGCTGAACTTGTCCCAATCCTCGCCGGTTATCGTTTTGAAGAGTTCCTTGTCCAAGTAGTCCATTTAAATCACCCACAAACCCTTCGTACACTTTCCTGGCTACTGTAAGTTGGTTGTCTTTTTCAAACTGCGTTAGCTGCTTGTTGTTCTGTATCGAATCAATAATCTTTATCTGCTTAAAAATCTGCCGCTGCAATCGCATGACAATGAGCTTGTCAACCATCTTCCCTGCTAGAGCGGCGCGGATAGTCAATCCAACTTTCCTTTGAGCTTCGTGCCAATCAAGTTCTTTTAGTTGTTCGGATTCGGAAAGTTTGATTTTGGAAGTATGGTCGGCAAGGGCTTTCTGTTTGGTCAAGTCTGACAAATCTTGCGGGGTTAGGTGTTCTTTGGCAGCGTGGATTAGTGATTGGTTCTGGGCGGTGGCCAAGTCAGATTCCGCTTGTAACGTACCAGGCAAGTTTTTCAGAACTTCTTCTGCGCGTTTAGCTTGTTGTTCGGCGTCGGTCAGACTGGATATGGCAGCGGCTTCAGCTGTCTGCGCAGTAAATAGCTTTTCCCGCGCTTCAGCTCCTCTACGGCCAAAAAAGGCAAGTGGGGCTGAAATAGTGACATCACGGTTAAGGCGTTTGTCTCCGATAGTTTTGGAAGGTGCACCGGAAACGGACTTCCTAAACGCGAACAGAAAACAGATAACCGCAAGGAGAAAAACAGGTATCCAAAGGTATTCCATCATTCCGGTAACCTACAAGAAAAATATTAATGAGTCAAGCCAAATGCCTGTCATTATCTATCTGCCTCAGGTGTTATATCAGTCAACTGTAACCGCTGGTATCCCATGCGTGTGGTTGTCCAGTTGACATCACCACTGAAACGACAAACATCCTCTTTGCAGTCAATTACTCCGTCACGCATTCCAGGTTGAAAATTAGGGAACTCAGCGACGGGAAAACCCTCTTTGGTAAACGTCTCCACTTTGTAGGTCTTCGGGTGAGTACCAAAGGCATGAATTATCATTGCGCTGCCCGGTTCACAACCTGAAGTCATTTCATATAGACGTATTGTCTGCGCGTTGTTTCCATAATTAAATGTGGCGTAACATCCAGTATCAGTTTTTGGGTTATCTTGTGAAACTTGCGATTTGGACCGCGGATCTTCGAAAGTCGATAAATCCGGTCTTCCTTCCAAGTCATCCCAAATCATAATACCTATATGCTCTAGATCAAAGCCTAAGCGGGGGTCGTAGTTGTCCTTGGGTACGGACGCCCTAACAACTGTAAGGCCGTCGTGCTTAAAAAGTTTAGGTGATTGATCCCGCAAAACAAACCATCTACCTGCCTCGAATGGGACGCTATTCGGTGAGTTAAAGGTCCATTTTACAGGGTTGTCACCAGAACAGTTTACGCAGATGCGGAATTTAGTAAGGCGTTTCGTAACATAATAGGGCTGGACGTTCGGAATGCTTGAGGATGAACGGTGCATCTGAAGGTATAGCATGAGAGCAAATATGAAGAAGAAGCCTGACAAGACAAGAAGAAACCCCTTCACCCTAATCTCCTCATCCGCTTGTAGGCGTACAACCGGCAGATAGTCTGGAGCCAACACTCCTCGGCAGTCTGCGGCCGGTTCATAAAGAATTTCAGACCTGTTACGGCGAATTGTAACACACTCCTAGAGCGTCTGTGTAGAGAAATTTTATATTGTGAAAGTACGGGTAAGTGGTGTAGAATCAATAGCTGAAAGGTTCTGCTCTGGCGCCTGGTTCGGGACCAGGAGGTCGGTGGTTCGAATCCACTCGCCCCGACCAACTGCAAGAAAATAAACGAGTTCCCGAAATACTGACCAGTCACCAGCAGCGGTTTTGAGGTACTGGTCATGACTTTTGACGACTACGTTTCCGACCGCAAATACATCCGCAACGTCTCCCTGAAAACACTGCTCTGGTACAAGGACATCCGGAAGGCTTTTGGTCCCTACCTGAAAACTGACTCCGCACAAGAGTTCCGGCAATCGGCCATGGAAGCCGTAAAGTTCCATTTGGCGCGTGGCGTCAAGCCCGTCTCCCTGAACTCGTGGTTGACCGGTATCCGCGCATACGGTATCTGGCTCTGGAAGGAAGGCCAGCTAAAAGAAAAACCACGTATTGAACTGTTAAAGTACGAACAGAAAATTCTAGCCACTCTTTCCAACGACGCGATTAACCGTCTACTCAAGTATCCTATCAGCAAGTCTATCAATGCTCGGCGGGCGCACCTTGTTGCGCTTACGATTCTTGATAGCGGAATGCGTGCCAGTGAAACTGTCTCGCTGACGAAAGAGGATATCGACTTCGAAAATTGCATCTTTAAAGTAAAAGGCAAAGGGGGCAAACACCGCCTTATACCCTTTACTACGGAACTTCGTAAACATCTCTGGAAATACCAACGCCTCTCGACATCTTCCGGTAACGCGCCAACCTTTCTGTTCGGCACAAAGAACAATACGAAGTTGACTATCCGGAATCTTGAACGGGACTTCAAAACCCTTGCTCTCAAAATTGGTATTACCGGCGTACGTTTTTCTCCCCATACCCTGCGCCATTCGTTCGCCTGTTCTTACCTTCGGGCTGGTGGCAATCTTTTTTACTTGTCGCGTATTCTTGGTCATAGTAGTATCAAAACTACAGAACTTTACCTTAGGAGTCTTGGGGTGGCCGACCTTCTTGCCGTTCACTCAAATTTGTCACCGTTATCTGCGACACGCCGGGTCTAGGAGAAATGTAATAACGGGAACGAATGATGGCAGCAGCCACGGCAAAGTAATCATCGCGGCCCATGTACGACGGCAACTGGTCTGCAACTTCTTTTAGAAGATTTTCAAGTTCATCCATGTAACTGTTCCTCTACTTCTTCGATGGAGTGGGCAACAAAGGCCAGTCCGCCGTTTTCGTTAATTCGGTCTAAAAATACTTGCTGGTGAGGTGACACTTTACCTTTCGGTGACTTTACTTCGATAGCAAGTATACGTCCGTCTTTCAATACCCCTAATATATCCGATACACCTGGTGCCTGATTTGGTATCCAAGTATCACGGGTCTTAACATATATTCCGGTCGTAGTTACCTTCCAGCAAAAGATATGTTTCCAGTTCAGCCATTCTAAAATTTGTCTTTGTATACATTGTTCGGGTTTCATTGCGGCGGCAGCAAACCCTTAAATGATTCGATGAGCTTTTCCATCTGGATACGGTAAAATTCTTTATGCCGGTCCTTGTCGTCGGCCGGAATACCTTTGACGTCGCGGCCGTATAGATAGATGACGGCGCGAAGCCGCTGAGACAAAGTCTTTGGTGCTTCCGGGTCATCGGTCGGCAACTCCTCATCGGTGAAGGACGTTTCAGACGGCTTGAAGAGAAACCAACCAAACTTGTTGGTGTACTCCATTAGAGCGACTTTCTGTTCGCTCGTGAGCTCCTGGGTGGTCAGACGGAGGCCCATGGAGCCATCCTTGCGGGTGGAGGCGCCATCGATAGTGGCGGCAAGTTGAATTGGTTTTGTCATTGCACTGTTTGTTTTAATTCTCTAGTCTCCAGCCACAATGGCCGGCTGTTCTCCTTGCAAGTTTTCCAGTCGAGCAACATCCCTCGGTTGTTGGCCTGATCTCCACCGCAAAGATGCTTGTGGACGTACTGCTCGGCAAAGGTGCCATCCGGTCGCCTGGTGCGATTCTTGGCGTTGTATAGCTCAATGAGGTGCGGGATATCAAAGGTATCCAGAATCAGCCTGCCGATAACCATCTTGTGGGCTTTGGTGTTGCGAAGCGTCTTTTCCTCGATGAATACATTTGAAGTAAAAGCACTTTGAAAATCCATCTTCGCTTCAAATAATACCTCTTGACCATGTGCGCCCACATAGAAATCATAATCTTCCCTGCGCGGATCTTCGGTCCCGCTATACGGGTTGTAGCCAACTGGATAACCGCGCTGATCAAAATGGTTAACCAGTAATTCTTCAAGCAAGTGACCACGCACATCACGGTCATAGAGAAATTTTGCTTCTGACATTAGGAAAGGATTTTAAGGAAGGAGGGCTGGCAACTTAGGAAAATATTATAAACCTAAGTATGGCGGACGGTGGTTGGTTCGAGCCAGATTCTTTAACGTCCTGCCAGCTATCTTAATCTTAACAGAACTGTATTACCTGTAAAGATGGGCTAAATGTTGAGAATTTAACGTTTGGCCACGACATATCCACAGGACGAAATGCAAACCATACGCCCGTCCCTTTACTACTATTACAAGATTTGCATAAAGGCTGAATGTTATCTATATTGTCGGTTCCACCTTTCGCGAGCGGAATCTTATGGTCTTGATGTAGTTTTCCGAGTGCTTCCGACTGTCCGCAATTCGCACATGTATTTCCAAAGACAGCTTTTACATAAAGCCATTGTTCGACAGTATGCTCACCACCTAAAAACAACTTCCGTATGCGACGGCGGCGAGAAAACATATTTTGCTGTTCAATATGGGTATCGCGCCATCGTTTATTGTCAGCAAGCTTCCGTGCTTTAATCCGGCAATATCGCTCAGCGTCATATTGCTTTTTACGGTCTATGTAACCGGCACCAAAATGATAAGCTAATTGACGAGCAATAATCCTTTCACGATTCAATCTATACCAATCTTGGTGATATCGCTTCGTCTTAGCTTTCGTCACAGAATTAGTTAATCTCCGCTTTTGATTCTCCAAAACATGCACTCGATGTGTAAGATAATATTTTCGTCCGTATTTATCGTAATCTTCGCTCATTTTTGTAAGCGTTAATAATCTCGTCGAGCTTGCCGGCTAAAGTATACCGGCCCTTATGCTCCTTGAGCCATTCGAGCTGATCCTTGCGAATTCGGACAAGCCGCGTAAATTTAGATTGTTTGTGATTGTCTTTCATAAAGGCGTAAGTATACACTTGCCGGGCGGCGGTTAGAAACAGTCTGCATGACCCAGCACCCCTTCCCTCTCTCCCTCTCCCTAAGCAAGGAGTTTGTTGTCCTTGTCCCTAGTCTAAGGTTTCCCTTGTTCTAGTGATTATAAACGCCGCAAAATTGAAATTTTTGGCGTCTTGCTTTAGGTGTCGGTCGGTCGGTCGGGCTGTAGTCCTTCTGGCTCCTCGCCATGGCTACTACAGCATCCACTTTGTTTTTACAAAACAAAAACCGCAATCAAAAGCGTCCGGCTAGGGAACGCCATTGGTTTGCAGTTTCTGGTCTGTAAGTTTGGTTGTGGTTTGGTGTCTTGGTACATAGGAATTAGGAAAAAGGAATATGTTTAGCCTGGCGTGGCTTGCCCACCCAATCAGAGATGGTACTGCCATCTCTTTTTGGTGTCTTTTTGGTTTCTTGCTTGCGGCTATACTGGCGGACTATAGGGGTAACCGATTAAGGTTTCCTCGTGCAGTTTTTTTGGATAGTCCGTCAACTGCCAAGCCAGTATATGCGGAAACAAAAAACCCTGTTCGGAATTGCAAGTAGCAGCTTGCAAAGTCCCAAACAGGGATTCTTATGTTGCGCTGCTACGCAAGGTATTTCCATTATACGGTATCTGTTAATTCTTGGGAAGTGGATAACTTTTTAATCTGATTTTGGAGTGCTGATAGTTCAATAAGGACTAGGGGGGTAAGAATAGTAGGCGTAAGCGATTGCAAATATGCTATGGAATAGATGACTGCTTCATCCAAGAAGCTAAAGTCGGTAGGCGTCATCCTGTTTCCCTTAACGCGCAGCACGGATCTCTCAAAGTCAGGGAACATGCGGCGAACGATTCTTGTTCGTTCGCTATTTAAGGTAAAGAGGGCGATACTGTCAAAGGCTAACTGGAGCTGGCGGTCGGTCAGTCTCATAGCGCAATAATAACATACTTGTTAATCGATTGTGGATAAACCCTTTGACAGCATTCTTAGAAGTGCCATAATTAAGACAAAGGGTTGGTCGATACCTTTCCAAAACAATAACAACCTAATAGCACTCTGCCCCACTCGCTTGCGCAGAGTAAGTGAGTGGGACTATAAAGGAAATCAAATTATGAAATCATTCAACTTTGCCGAAGAGGCCAAAAAGGCCGATACCGGCTCGTACCTCAAATTAAAAGAAGGTAGTAACCCCATTCGTATCGCGTCGGAGTTCTTGCTTTACGAATCAGTTTACATGGGCAAGAAAACTAAAAAGTTCGTCGGGTTCATCATTGACCGGGCGGACCACGGCCTCGTGAAGCCCGCGTTCTTAGCCAAAACCATCATTGACCAGATTGCCAGCTTCCAGTCAGATTCGGAATACGGATTTATGGAAGTGCCAATGCCATATGACATCAACATTTCGGCCATCGGCGCCGGCACCAAGGAAGTCCAGTACACGGTCATTCCGGCCCGTAGCAATACGCCGCTAACGGCTGACGAAGTGAAAGCCATTGCGGAGGCCGGATCCGTAGAACAGTTCATATTGCAGCTGCGAGAGAAAGAGGCCGGTACGGAACAGCCGGAGCCTGAGACCGCCAGCCTGGATCAGATTGTCCCGCCGGCACCGGAAGGAAGCGAACCCTTTGTCGAAACTCCGGCGACTCCAGCACCTTCCAAATTTGCGCAGACAGTTTCTGAACGAACAGCCGGCAAGTTCGGTACAAAAGCAGCCTAGATCTGTGTTCTTACCTTCCTAACAAACACAAAACAAGATGAGTAATAACCCGTCATGCGATTTTGATGAGCCGCGACGACCGGCACGGTACAAAATAAACTACCGTCTACGATTGTGGCGTAGGTGTATCAAGCTCCTGGCGCATGACGGGTTATTGCCGGACCCTGAATACTGGCTCAAGCGGCGGCGGCTAAATCAATACGAAAATGCAGAGTACCCGTTGCGGATTGAGCGAACGGTCTACAAATACATGCACATGACGCCGGATTGCATGACCATGGCGGACCACTATTTGAAAGAGCTCATCCAGAAGAATCAGGCGGCCGGCATGTCCGGCCGAGAGGCCATTGTAGCTGCCAAGAAGTGGGTTACGGCGTGGAAAGTCCAGAGATGGAGAAACCGGCCATGCGGGGTGCCGAGATTGAGCAAACAGAACAATCGCAACATTGCCGAGATGTTGAGGCGGCACAAGGCCATGCGCGATGGTGAATGTCAGGAATCTACAAAGGAAGAGAAAGTCCTAAAAATATTTGGATATTAAAGCCGCTCCTGTTTATGGGGCGGCTTCTTGTTGGCTATTTCTTGTCACCTGCTACATAGGTGACGGTGACTTCTTCGGGCAGGAGACCACGCTCGGAGAGTTCTTGGCCACTAAACTTGACCTTCGGATCTTGTGAACGGTGTGCTCTGCCGTCATGACCTTTGATTTTGCAAATCGGACATTCCTTAGACGAATCGAAGTTGGCGCTCGGGCCGGGGGCGGGTTCTTTCGCCTTCGGTGTGGATCTCGTAGCACGTTTTGTCGGCGCGGAAGCGGGACGCTGGGTAGCAGTAAACTCTTCCTCGGAGAGGAGACGGTAACTAAACCCCAGCTCTGCGAGTTCCTTGATTGCCTGGTTAGCGGTGTCCAGAAGTTCGGTTTTGGCTTCTTCCTGGAGAGCGATGAGCTTTTGTTTCATTTCCAAAGCGCGTTGTGCTTTGGTCTTTACTTCTTTGGTGTCGGCCATAACTTTAGACATACCATAATCTCCTTGCAAAAAGAAAGCCCGTATTGGAAGACGGGCGGCTTTTTATTACGCGGTGGTCGGCCACCAGTCCCGTTTAAGAATCTCTATACATTGCTCAAGAGTGGCGGCGTTGGCAAAAAGCCTGTTGTAAGCGTCGTGGTCAGCTTTCCTGACCCGTACCTTATACGGGGTACACTTGGCTGGATTGCGGGGTGGGATATGATGCCAGTTAAATTTCGGCTCGCGATACCGCTTGGCAGACCAAGACATATCACTCTCCTAGTCACGAGTTTGGTCGTACATGTCCGCGCGGATCTGGCACGGCAGACAGACACTAATCGGGTGTCCGTCTTTGGTGTACAAAAGCATGTGGGTCGTATCGACTTTGCACAGGCGGCAATAGCAGACCGTCGTCGGGTGTGCTTCGGGCGTCTTCACTTGCGTAATTACTTGCATACATCCTCCTAATTGGAGAAGGTGTTCCGTCTTTCGACTCGGAGCACCTACCCCAACTCCCTATCAGCTACTCAACTGTTGGAGCCGATAAGGGAGTGAGGATGCACGTTTGTTTTTTAATTTTGGTTTGATACTTTTAATTACGCGCGGTGATAACAGAATCCATGTAGTGGGACAATAGCACCGCAAAACTGGCATCTGGCAGGAGGGGTGGCACATTTCCTCAAAGAGCGTCTTTTCGCCTTCCTTGAGGCAATTTTAAGCGCCTGGCGGGCTTGTAGTCGGTCTTTGAAGCTCATTCTACTGTGGTAGGGAGTCAATAGGAGGAAGTGCGGTGGGCTGGAGCATTTTCTCAACTCCAAGGAGGCCGCCGACTATAAAGGCAAACACCAAAGTCGCAGCAATATTACGGATTTCTTCCAGATTATGGAATGACAAACCAGGCCCAATAATCAAGACGACTTGGGCAATGCCGCCGGCCAGGAATCCTTTGAGGAAACGGCGAGCGAATACGGTGAACATGGTCATTTTGTTAGTTAGTTGGTTAATGTTTCTAATTGAGTCTTTATCTTTAGCACGGTGTTGTACCAGCAGTCTGATGCTGGTTGGACGTAGTATCCATTTAGTTCTTCGATAGTGTCATAACCTCGGTCTTCATATGACTGAAGTAGAGTGGATATAGCGTCAATGCCCTGCTGTGGAGTTGCATATTTCTTAAGACCTGTACTCCCTCCGATTCCCCAGTAATTGTTACCTGGTGCTTTTTGACAGTGGTATTGCTCGATGGTACAAATTCCGAGTATAGTTCCTCCGTATTCGCTGTCTGCAATGAGTTGTGAGTACGGTTGAAGCGGGGAGCCTTCCAGGTAAGCGTAAACTGCCTGATAGGATACTCTGCCCCGTGTGGAGATATTCCGTCTACTCGGTTGATGGGGTCGGGTTGTTGGTTGTATGACGCTGTCTGGAACCGTGGGGTATGGATTGATAATGTCTGGTAAGTAGTCATTTTGAATTTGTTGAGTTGGTGCTTGGGCTTTCGCCGGTGCTGCTAGTAAGAAGCCGATTAGGATTCCAATAGCTAAGGCGATTGCCCATTTAAGAATCTTCAAAGAAGTTTCTTAGTCAAACAGTAGGGTTTCACTTTCCTCCAAGTCCCTCCCGAAACTTTTTGTGTTTGTTAGGTTGACAGGAAGATACTGTGTCTTCCATATTGAGTTGTCCTACCACTACACCTAAAGAGCAGTGGTAGGAAGGGGAGAGGAGCTCCCCAAAAGGTTAGTTGAAGATTTGGCCGAGACTGGCCGTGGCGCGATAGGCGGGCACCGGCTCCAATAGCTTGAAGCTGCTGGTGAACGCGTTGTTCAAGGAAAAGGCAGTTCGTGGCCGGAACTCGTCATAGGCGGGTTCTTGCCAGTTGTGCCAGACTTCCTTGGCCAGGTGCTTTGGGCAGTCGAGCTGGTCTTCAATGAAGGCGCGGAAGATGGTCAGGCGTGCCTGGTCATCGGTAATGAGGCTTTGCTTCCAGGTTTCTACCCGCTGCTGCATCGGACCGAATCCCCGCTGGGCTTCGTCAATGCCAATCGAGATGGCGTGCTGGAGCGAAAAGTTCTTGCTGTGCTTTGCCAGCACAATGTTGAAGTCCCCGCTAAAGCAGAGATTGGAGCAGACGAAGATCCGGAGGCCGACCACGATGGACAGACGGAACATCTTGGAATGGCTGTTGCGGACGCCGAGTGCGAACTGGGCGCCGTCTATGCCCTGGTCAAGCGTCATCACCCCGAAGAAGTTTCTGGTATCTTTGGAAACCGCGTACTCTTGGTTGATAACCGAGATGTGGCGGAAGCCCAAAGCCTCTTCCAGCGAATTGACAATCTCGATGTGCGGAATAACTTGATGCGTGAGTGTAGAAGTTGGCGTCGGAACTAATGCAAGTTCCTGCCGTGAAAGTTTCCCTGTAGTATCAGAGCCAGCAATCAGAGTAGTCTGAGGCTGGATAATTTCAACTTCAGCCATAACTCCTCCTTAAGAAGTTCCCTTTCGGTATAACATGTCTTGTAACTAAGCACAAATCAGTTATACACAGACTAGAAATTAAGTTGTAACTCAACATTCCAGTTGGTGGTGCCGTCAGGATTGACAGTCGGTTTACCATAGCTATCTGGCTTGTGCCAGCTTCGCCATTGGTCTTCGCCAGTGGCTTTGACGATTTGGGTGCCATTGGGAGTATCAATCATAATGCCAAATGTCTTATTGTCCGCAAAGCGGACGGTCTTACAATCAATCATAAGTTTTATGTTTAATGATGTTCGATAGTTAATAACGCCGCCAAGGTAATTGATTGGTTTGACTTCGGCACCGGTTTCGGAGTCAAAATATTCGTTTAAATTGATTTGCGCGACGGCATGGCCTACACCGTTTGAAAATACCAACGCAGTCCAGAGCGGACTCTTATTAAGATCAGTAGGAATAAATTTCGCTTTTACTCTTACAGCTTGGTCAAGGATAGCCTGGGGAATGTCCGCATAGTAACTGTCCCAATCAAAAGAATCAGGAGTTGGCCACAGTTCGTAAGGAATGAGACCATACTTATTTGCGGCGTTCAGTACCGTTTGCATATAGTTGCCGCTATGATTTGTGCCGGAGAGTTTAGCGAGGGCGCGTGGGGAGGCGTCAAATCCGGTGAGCATGTAGACAATGTTGATAAAGGATTCAGAAGCGCAGTCCATCGCGTCAACACGGTTTGGCACACTGAATTGGCTCGTCCAGGGCGGAAGATTGTTACCCCAGTCGCGTGTGGATTGGCCGGTGGGAGAAAGAAGAGAACGAACGTAATCGAGAATGTTCATATTATTGGATACGCCTTAAGATGACCGCGCCAAATACAAGTCCGGCAATGACCGTGAAAAGATAGTAAGAAGGTTGGATGTCGAGGTCTTTGTCAATGAACAATTTGCAGGCGGTGGTGACTACCAAAATCAAAGCTGCAATGATAGTAACAAACCATTCGAGCTTGTACTTGCCATTTTGCGGTGGCATAAGATAAAGGAGTTAATTAGAAATGGTTGATAAACCACGACAACCAGTGAAACTTGGATTCGGTCGCCATACCGAAGACTGTCCCTAAAATGAAGAACAGGATATTGAGGATTGCGCCAAGGTACATAAGAATAGAGGTTAATGGTTAGAATTATTCGATATACAGGTACCCACCGTAAATCGTGGTCAGTGGGTTCGTTGCCCAGGCAGGTTGGACTCCCTTGATCTCAATGTAATCGCCGGCTGCAACAGTAATAGACAAACTGGCATTACTGAATATCCGTTCATTGGTATTAGCCGTCAAGGTGGCAATTAAAGTATCGGCAGAGTTATTAAGCCTGACATAAAGGCTCCATGATTCATTCGTACCCGCCGTGCCCGAATAGCAATAAATCTCCGCTCGCTTAATCGTTCCAGCCTTGGGAATATAGACTTTACTGGTTGCTGCTGTGGTGACAGGTGCTTTGGGTAAATTGCCAAAGTACACAGTCTGGCTGTCCGTTGGGGAGGAAGTCAATGCCTGGACGGCGAGGGTGTATCCATCAGCTAAGGCACCGGCGGCAATTCCTGCCAGCTTCGTTTTTTCAGTGGCCGTATATGCTTTATTCGTCGTACCATCCGTATGGTTGTCGCTGTTAAAGGCGTCACCGTTTTTATTCTGCGGGTCATAAGTGGCTTTGGCCATATCCCCTGACCCTGTTGCTTGACTGATGGTTTTCCAATCACTCATAAATCTCAATTGCGTTAGTTTGTGAATTAAAGCCAATCGTGCCGGATTTGGGACTTACGGGACGTCCGGCCGTGTTCCAAACCGGGATAGTCGGATAACCAAAAGCCATAACTCTCTCACTAAGCGAGTCAAGCATAAGTTGTTTGGCAAACGTCAAAGTCGCCGCCATACCAGCAATCAGTGGATAACCAACACCAAGTTGCGCCCGTTGGAGGTTGTCGATGGTTCCACTGGGGGCATTTTCAAACCAAATGCGTTTAACAGACATATTAGTTCAATTCGTTATGGGTAAATGTCGTTCCATCGTCGCTAATAGTCGAAGTTCCTAAGCTCGTGGAGGCATCTTCCTTAAAGAGTGTTTCCGTTGAAGCTGTGACCGTGCGCTTATTCCTGAAATATTCAAACAGGAAATTCAGTTTCTGTCGCAGGGTACCAGTAGTGGTAGGAATAGCCGAAAGTTCAGTACCGGCCGCGTCTAAAGCGGTATTGACGTCAGACACGACGTTGGTATGTTCACCGCTCGTAAGCGCGTAACCGGTCTTATCAGAAACCGTGCTTGCCGTATACCCTGTTTTGTCGTTATTCGTTCCCACCGTCACCTGTCCGGAAGAAAGGGAAATCTGCCCGGCGCCCGTACCGGAAGAAACTTTCATAGTATCCCCTGCCTGAGCTGCGGACTTGGCCGCATCATAGGCAGCAGTCAAAGTCATCGCATTGCCTGCTTGGGCGGCCGTCTTTGCCGGGTCATAAGCAGAAGTTAAAGCATATCCAGTCTTGTCAGACACCGTAGAAGCGGTATAGCCAGACTTGTCGTTATTCGTGCCGACCGTGACTAAACCAGCGGAAAGAGAAATTTGACCTGCTGCCGTACCCGAGGATACTTTCATCGTATCTCCGGCTTGCGCAGCGGTTTTCGCTGGGTCATAGGCCGAGGTTAAGGCATACCCAACCTTGTCCGATACGGTGCTTGCGGTATACCCGGTCTTGTCGTTGTTCGTTGTTAAATTGGTTGCCGTCGTCACGGTGGTAATGACATTCATCGTGCTCGTCGGAGAGGCTATGTTGAAGAACTGTTTAAAGGCGGCGGCAATCTGTCCGGCAGTTTCCGTTAAAGCAGTCCCAAGAATCTGCGCAAGGTTGGCTTTAATCACTCCGCTTGTAACATCAAGTTGGTTGGCGCCGGTTCCTGTCGAGACTTTCATGATGTCTCCCGCTTGTGAAGCAGTCTTGGCTGGGTCGTAAGCAGCGGTGAGCGCGTAGCCGGTTTTATCCGACACGGTGGAAGCGGTATAACCCGTTTTGTCGTTGTTGGTTGTTACTGTCACACCGCCTGTAACAGAAGCTACCGCTCCGGATACCGATGCCACAGACGCGCCTGGCAAGTCTACTACGACTTGGTGAGCAACGTCTGAAGGGTCGGCTCCCGTAGCCGTTACATGAAGCTGAAGTTCTCCCAAAGTATTAGTGTGGGTTGTAGTGAGGGCAAGGTTATACAGCCCTTTACAATTAGTGGCATCCAGTTCTGTAACGGTTGGAGAAATAGTGGCAGGAGTGCCGCCGTCTTTGGTAGCGTAAATCGTTAAACCGGCCGACAGGCCAGTTTTGCCGGTAATATGGTCTGAAGAGTCAATCATTAAGATTGAGACATTTCGAGCTGTTGATTGTTTAAGAAGCATAGCTTAACCCTTGTCGGGAGCCGACGCGGGTTCCCAATAATGATAATGTCCTGCGAAATTTAGCAGCGAAGCCTCCGCCACCGGTAGATGTTTCGTTGCCTACGGTATAGAAACCAGGAGAACCAATATTTCCAGGAGAAGACTGGTTGTTGTATTCAGTCGTTGTCCAGTCAGCCGAACGATAGGCATTGGCAATACGATATTCGTCGTAATATCCCAACATGTTCGCTCCACCACCAGAAGGATTACCGCCAATTTGCCAATCTCCGTGACTGTCAGTTGTTCCCCCCGCTGAAAAACTGGCATTGTTGACGGAACCATCTAAATAAGTGGTGTTAGTTGAACCTGTCCTTGTCCAAAGAAAGTGATGCCATGTCGTAGCAGTGAATCCGCTGGTATCAAAGTACGTATTTGAGCCGCCAATCCAAAGGAAGAAGTGACTAGTACCGCCTAACAGGTAAACTAAACTATTGGCGGCTTTATCAATTAAGGCGTCATAATAACTTAAGCTTGTATAGTTAAACCATGTACTGACGGTAAAATCACCCGTGTCAATTCTGTTAGTAGTGGAATCAGGAATGGTAATATGGCCTGTGGAAGACCTGTCTACTTGTAAACCTCCGCCAATCTTTCCAGTGGCAGCAGTCGCACCTGCCCCTGCAATGGTCCCGTTATTCAGGCCGGTGGAATCAGCGGCACTTAACGAACCATTGCCAAAGTGATAAACACCTTTAAAAGCGCTATTCCAGGTAGAAGTCGCTCCGTAGGTGCCGTCTGAATTCGGGTCGGTAGAAATTCCACTATCCCCAAAACCCATGTAAATATGGGTATTGGCTGAATGGGATATGTCGCGTTTGACCCAGGCAATTAGTATTCCGTTTGAAGCGTCGTAAAATTCCCGTTCAGCAGGAATCCGTGTCGTCAGGCCGCTATCTGTAAAAAACTGAATATCATAACCACTAGAATGTTGGACATGGCCGCCGTTGCCTGCGCTCTTGAGCGTGGCGTCCGAAAGTTTTACCAATACGGGAAAGGCCGCAGAATCAGATGACCCGCATTTGGTGTAGTCTATGGAAATATCGCGATAAAGAGTAAAAGCCATGTTACGGTTTTAATTGTGTCTTAACTACGATGTTGCTTTTTATGGTCTGAACGGTTGATAATTGCGAATCAAAGTCTTCTTGGGTAAGAAGTCCAATATCCAAATCTTGTTTTGCCTGAATAAGTGCTGCCCGTTGTTGCTGGTAGGTTGCCTGGTCAAGCTGGTCTTGGGTCGGCTGGGGAGTTAAGTCAACAGGGCCAAGAGATGGATTAGCAATTAAGTCTGCAATATCATCGGCATTAGTGAGTGCGGTGACGCCGTTAAATGCCATCTGCTTAATGGTCTTAGGGTCGGAAATCCGCTCGACAACGATAATAGGCTTACGGCCATCGTCGTTATCGTACTGGAACGTGACACTCGCCACATTAGGTGTCGGGTCTTGTTCCACTTTAGTAATTGAAGCTGTCCACATATAGTTTGTTATTTAATAATTAGTTAGTGTAAGTATAGGTAGCTTTTGCGGCCCAGAGTTTGTCAAAAGCTGTATTGCCGTCCGCATAACTCTTGCTTCCGTTTTCATCAAACCTGGCTATCTGCCACTCCGCAGCGGTCGGGTCTGTACCTGGTGGGGCTTTGCCTAAATAGTCATAGCCTCCGGCTGAAGCGGATAATATGTCGTAAGAGGGTGGGGAAATGTTATTGATAGCCTCTATGATTTTTGCGCCCCCGGACGCGCTGCCACCGGAGACAGATACCTTGACTTGCTTATTGAATCCGTCAACCAGTTGGCTGATTTGCCTGTCAGACAGGGCGACTGCTATCCGTTCGCCGTTATAGGGCAAATCTGGAAAGGCCGGAAAGTGTATATTCTTGATAGCCTGTTCAATGCCGGTGGTATCGACCGGCGGAACAATCACGTTAGGGATAGTAATGTCAGGCGCTTTGATTTCCGGCACAATGACATCTGGAACATTAACGTTCACGACCGGAACGGTATCAGGGAAGTTCGTAATCTCAACTTTTTGTACATCGGGGAAGACCACGTCTTTCTGTTCAGGAAATGGTGGTATCTCTTTCGGGAGTTGGTCAACTGTTGCTTTCACCGCGTCAACCTGTGCTTTAAGTTCTTCGGTCTGATTGAACAAAACCAAGTCAGGCATCGTGCCTAATTGGGCGAGCTTTCTGATTTTGGTGATTTTCTGTTGGGTGTCCATCTGTGGATAACTGATTTGCTAAGAAATAATTATGGGTGTAGTGTGTGGGTGAAAGGAGTTACATGTCAGAAGTAAACATTCAAAGGAAACTATCTGCCTGGTTTTGGGTAGGAATAAGCGTTTTTTTGGTAGTGCTCTTTAGCTGGTTGGGTTTCGCGGGCGGTATCGTCGCGTTATTCTTAATAGGTGGTTATCTGTGGTTACGGTAAGATGTGAAGTCCTGCGCCTAATCCTGCCGCTCTCACTGCACCCTCTCCCACTTTTGAAGTGATGGGGTGTTGTTGCCTGAATCGTCCAATAGAACTACCAGCTTCGGCTTCTGCTTTGTTTCGTAATACGTCCGAGGCCCTCATTAAGTCCCACTGCGACTTGAGCGAAGCCTTGACGTCCGTGCTTTTCGCTTTCGCGATAATATCTTCGTTCAGTGCGTCACGGGCGGCGGTGTGAATGTCATCTAGTGCTGAAATCCTGTCACTGCCAAAGGCCATCTTGCCTCTGGCATTTTTATATGCTTGATCAAGAAGCTGCCTGACTTTCAATTCGCCTGCCAAGGTTCCGTCGCTTTTGGCGATGGCGTTTTTGGCGACACGCATATAGCTTTTGATAACAGGGTCGGACTTTTGAAGGAGCAAACTGTCTTCGGGCACTTTGTTTACGGCGTCAGAAATTACTTTGGCAATCTGTTGCGGAGGACGAAGAATGTTTTCGTTCTTCAGTGACGTAGTCAAGGCTTGTCCACGGGCGGCAATCTCCGGCTGGATGGCTTGGTACTTTTCTAAGTTTGTACCGTCAATAGGATAATCCTTTACCTTAGCAAGTTCTGTTGCCGCTTCCAATTCTAACGGCTTTGGAGTGACAGTTCTTCCCTTAATTAAGCCACCTTCTTGGACTCTCGGAGTAATGGTCCCGTCGGCATTTTTGATGCCGGGCTCACTGATAAGCTTTTTGGAATAGTCAGGGGTAACGTCTTTTAAGAGTTGAGCTTGTCGGTCTATGGTCGGACTGATTTTTTCTTTTGCTGCATTCAAAACGTCTTGCGCTTTGGTGGCAACCGTATCAACCACATCACCGGCTCCGGTCTTGATTGCGCTGCCGACTTCACTTGGAACTTTTGCGACCGTGGTTAAACCTATTTCGGCAGTATCTAACCCGCCGCCTGCAATTTTATTTGCTGGTTTTTCACCTATCAAGGCCATAATGGTGTTTAAGCCGGCATTCAGGTCAGCGGCCTTATTAGGATTCTTGGCCGACCAATCTGAAACATTTTGCTGGACTTTAGCAATAGCATCTCCGAGATGCGAATTCGAAATATTTTGGAAACTTTTGTTGTTGGCTAAGGCGTCACTGCTTGCTTGAATAGCGGGTTTTAGCAATTCAGTAATAGGGGAAAAGACTGCGTTGACTGTTTCACCAGAATTTTGAACAAGCATATGCACTACCGCCTTCGTACCAGTCGCTATCCTTGCGCGTCCTTCAGGTGTTGTAAAATCGCTATTCTTGAGGTCAAACGGGTTGGCTTCCGGTGTATTACCGACTTTTTGAATATTGCTAACTATGGTAGAAGCAGAGTTATATATATCTTGCCCAACATTTTTAGCATAGGAAGCGACATTTTTTGCACCGCCAACCAATGGAGCAGTTAAGGCTTCGGTAATACTGGGGCGGCCTTGAGCTGTGGCTTGAGAAGCCCAGGCCCCTTGGTCACCATATTTCTTTTTGTAATCTGCCGCTGAGTAGGTTTGCATATATTTATTTGCCTAAATTGGTTATTGACCCATCACTGTTACGGGTTGACCACGTTCCGTCGGGCTCTTGCTTGATATTTACGTCATCTGGATTGCCGCCTTTTAAGACATAGTCAAGTTTGGCGAAGTTGTTAATCTTGTCGAGTTCCGCCCGGAAGTCTTTCTCGCTGGCGTTGAATCCCGTGATGTTGCCGTCCTTCTTAATGGCCCAGGAACCTATCTTGGTTGCCGAGGCTGACAAAATCTTCATTTCACCTTCACTTAAAGCTCCAAACGTTGCACCCTCCGACTTCGCTTTGATTAAGCTGTCCAAACTTAACTGCGAGGTGAGCTGTTCGACTCCGGCGATAAAGTTGCTCTTAGATCCGCTTAACTGGTTCACTACGGACAAACGGGCAAGATAGTTCGGGCCAACGGCACTGTTTAACCCTTTGTCGGTGGTCAGGCTGGTAATCAAGTCGATATTGGCTTTTGTGGTAGCTTGCTGCATTGGTTGGGTAGCCGTGCCGCCTGGGTTGAGTTTCATCGCTTCGTCAAAGGCTTCTTTGGTTTTAGCGAGTTGTAAGTTGGCCTGGCTGACGGCCAGTTGCCCGCCGCTTATCGCTACTTGTTGAAGTTTGATTTTATTATCAAAGGCTTGTTGCGCCATCTTCTGCTTGAAATCAGCTCCGAGCGCATCTCCGGCCAGGGCGACGGCCTGTTGGACACTCTGGGAGTTTTGGATTTCTTGCAAGGTGTTACCGTCCGCGCCCGATTGAGCAGCCTGAATCATAATCTGGCTGATCTGTTTTTCCTGGTCTTTCTTGTCAGCGATGGCCTGCTGCTGTTCGGTATACTGGCGGTCTAAAGCCTTCGCTTGGATTGCGTCTTGTTTATTTAATGAAGGTGTCAGGGCATCAAGTTGTGCTTTCTTGGTAGCCAGTTCAGCCTCAATCGTGGAGTATTTTAAATCAATGGCATTGGAAACCTGCTGATTGGCCAGTGAAAGATTACCCTGAGCAGCAGAGAGCTGCGCTGAGAGCATCCCCACTTTGGCGGCGTGGCTTCTCTGAAGAGCTGCCTGCTGGCCCGTGACAATGGGAGCTGAGATGTCGCCTTTGGACACGTCGCTATTGGCATACTGGGCGTTGTAGGCAGCGGATTCGGCGTTGAGTTGGTTGTTTAAATCCTGGACGGATTGCTGTTTAGCCGCAACGTCGTTTTGCTTTTGCAAGGCTAAGGTATCAGCACCCTTGTTACCTAAGTCCCCCGTCATCGAGGCAATGCTGTCGAGTATCCCTTTGTACTGGGTATCTAACGCAGTTTCCGGGGGCGTGGCGGCGGCAATGTAGTCAGCGGCAGACTTGGAAACGGCTCCGGCGCCGGCCACCGTACCGTCAGGGTTGCCAGCCGGAGGAGTGAGGGGGGGCAAAGTAATCGGCGTAGCCGGTTGGAGCTGGTCACTCGTGATGGTATTACTTGGATTGCTGTCGTTGAAATGAAAGCCCTGGCTCGTGAAGTCCTGCGGTGGTGCGACAGCTAATTTGGTGGAGTCTTGTACCATAGAAAATTATTTAATTAGCCCTAAGTTTTTAAGAGCAGTTTCAAGCTGATTGATTCTGGCGTACATGTTATCCAGACGGGTGGTATTGGAAGCATCTAAATGGGTAGCCGCACCACCACTAGTTGCCCAAGCCGTAGAAACAGCCGTAGTTAAAGCTCCTTGAGGTGCGCGCAGAAGTTCGTTACCCCGTATAGGTTGTTTGACTGAATTATCTAAGGGCGTCAAAGGGATTTCCCCGACGGGCTTAGATTCTTTGGGTGCTTGGGTCTTGGGGTTCGCCATAAATTTCCACTTTTTCCACCTCGGCGCCGGCTCCGGCAGCAAGGTCTAAAACAAATTCATTAAAGTAAGGTACGCTGTCACTGGCAGGCAGAGGTTTAAATAATAATTCGGTCTTGTTTGGGTCGGTAATGGATGTTTTACTACTAAGGGCTGAAATGGTGCGACCGTTAGCCGTAGAAAGTGTTAAATCTGTCGTTTGACTGGATGTTAAAGAATCAGAGAGAACAACTTTTGCTTCGGTAAATGTGTAAGGCTGCGGCAGGACAATTGGACAGGTAATGAGTTCAGCTCCGCCGAGCGTGGCGGTATCGTTCAATTTGTAGAGATTATTCGAAGCCGTAGAAGTAAAGTACGTACTGCCACAGCAAACTAAAGCTTTAGCGGCCACAGACAGGTTAGGCGTTTGATACGGCTGGTAGAAAATCTTTGGTTTGCCTGGAATAGGGTTACCATAAGCAAAAAGGCGTCCTGTGGTTCCACCGTCTGTCCAAATAATTGAATGGCCGTTATTAACTATCTGCGTATGGCTCCCTGGCCGCCGAAGCGGCGTATCACCCAAAAAAGAAGCCAAGAGTTTCGGCCTGGTACCTGCCGAGCAAACATAAATGCCGTTGTAGCCGAAAACATAAACAGTATTATCTAAATACTCCACACCTATGATATAAGTATCGGGAATGTTCCAGACGTAATCAGAGTAGGACTTAGACATGTCCCAAAACATCACCTTGCAAATTGAAGTAAGTCCCGCGATATTTAGATCATTGGTATCGGCAACAATGACTAGGTAAATACCGTCGTCAGTAAGGTCTTTGACAGTCAAACTGGTGTTCGAAAAAGTTAGGGCTTGTCCCGTATTGCTGGTAGTTGCATTTGCCGTAACAACTTTGCCAACATTGGCCTGGTTGCCGTAGTATAGATAGTTATCTGGCCCGATATGGAACGGATGAAAGTCACCAAAGGTGGACGCAAATTCTACGGCCTGGTCATCATTAGGGGTAGTTGAAACCGAACGAATCTGGCTTGCACTGTCGTATAGCAGCCTGCCTTTGTAGTAAATGCAGTCACTGGTGAGAACGGGAGTTCCAGGAGATGTTTCGGTATGGAATGCACTCGTCACATCGGTATAAGTGTCATCAGTGATGTTGATTAAGTAAGCGCATTTACCACTACCGGCATAGTTGCTCATGGCCAGGAGTTTGGCTTTCGAATCAGAAAACGGGACAAAGGCACGGATGTCTGAAGTAATCACCGAACTACCCTTTTGTACGGCGACAGGAGAGCCTTTAAAAATACCGAACTTTGCAAAGGGGTCAAAATTTAAGGCATTCTGAAACAATCCGCCCATAGCCAAAGAACTTTGCAAGGATAGACCCTGCATAAACTTCTCACCAGACAGTTCAAAGAGTTTGGGCATTAGTTTAACGTTTGTGCAAATGTGATATTTGATAAGAATAATCCAATATTTGAAGCCGTACCATTCTGTCCCCAAAAATCCAGCATGATGTTAGCAGCTGCTGAAGGAATATTGGTTGTATGGGTTGCGACCAATGTTCCATTGATATAAAACTTAACGGAACTAGGAGTAAAATCAACAATGTAGTGCTGCTTGACTTGTCCTGGGTCATTGCCAATTAAATTTGTGGTCACTGCTGAACCATTGGCAGTTTTGGTATAGATCTTTCCGTTATAATGGACAAAGCCAGCGGTGTAATGAGTGGCCTCGGTAATGTCTGCTGGGTTTGGTAAATTACCGTCGCTAAAACCGTGAAAGTACCATACTTTGCCACTTCCCATTGGCGTTATACCAGCAGAAATGACGGAGGGAGTAAAGAAGTAAGCCATTTTCAAATCAATACCGCTATTCCATTGAAGAACAGCGTCATAAGCCGTACTAAAACCATAACTAGAAGAGTAAATTCTAGGAGTTTGGCTGGTATTCATAATAACCCCAGGAGTAACCTGAGTTTCGGTGCCAGTTTTTGACCAACTTAAAGCACTTGCAGGCCTAATAACAGTAGTAAAGTAATTCGAGAAGGATGGAGAAACATTAGGAGCCTGATCAACAGAAAGTCCTGCCGGAACACTATATGTTCCAACACCATTAAGGAATTTACTCGCGTCATTGGGTAAAGTTGGCGCAAAACCATGCTTCGTCGTTGATACATCATTGGTTGTATTGGCTGCAAGGGTAATGGCGGCCTCGGTAATAGCTGCACCGTCGCCGCCATTGTGGTCATGACTGTCTCCATTGGTCACGCCCTTGGCCGCCACGGCAAAATCAGCCGCTTTGGAAGTTGAATCAGTCAGGTTCCCGTTGGAATCCAGGCCGGCAAAATCCCCATTGGTTGCGGATGAAACCTTGTCAGCTTTAGCGGCGATGTCAGCGGCTTCTTTTTTGTCCGCGTTCAAAGCCGCAAAATTAGCATTGATAGCTGTCTTTGAGGCTGCGCCAGTATCGGTATCTTGTAAAATAGTAATACTAGACATTTCGAGTATCCAAGTTAATTATTTGTCCATTGCCTGCCCAGAGCCAAGGAAAATCTTGCAGCCAGGGCTGGATTGAGGCACTCCACAAACTACCGGAACTAGTTTTGTCATCTTGACTCAAAGTTCCAACTGCCGTTCGAGTATCTTGGGTTAATGTGCTGGTTGATTTAGTATCTTGTATAAAGGTCATATTTTTACCCGTCGCTGCACGGTTAAGTTGGCATTAGACGGACTTTTAGAGTTGTGCCATTGCTCTATCTCTTTTTTTAGCCCAGGCTTTGTTACTCCGTCGCCGTAGAGGTCTTCTTTGAGCTGCTTGGCCAATTCAGGTTTGTAGAGCTTGCAGTATTCGTAACTCGCTCCCACGGCTGGGAAGTGGTGAAACTGGAGGTCAAGGCAGGGTTCATAGGAATCAGTGTTGCTCGTCGTGTCAAAATCCCTCGGCGCGCGGAACCATTCAACGTAGACATTGGCGCCGGCCGCCACCTGGGCAGCGGTTAATTTCGGATAGAGGTCAAAGCCATTGGCCCGTTCGTCGTACACGGGCTCGTCCATGGAGAATAGACCATCGACGGAAGGGTCTTTGGTTGCCAGGTGTTCCTTATCAGCCGGATCCATAGGACTAGCGGTGACATAATTGGTACCGTCATACGATATCTGTACGAGTTTGAGCTTGAGCAGTTTATAGGCACTGTCAAAGTTGTAGTCCCGATTGATTGTGCCGACAAAGGTGCCATGGGGAGCTTTTGTGTAGCCTTTGTCATCAAAGTCCGCGCCGTCCCAGCTTTTGATGGCATAGTCAGCGCCGGTCTTGTTCCACTGGTTTAGCCAGCCGACAAACATCGAATAGAGCGAAGCATTGGAGGTAATGGCAGTCGCACCCAGACCAAGGTCGTCCTCGCACCGTTGGATAAGACCATTTTCACGATTGGTAGTGTCAGATTTGACCATAGAAGTTTTTAGTTTAAGGGGAAAGCAGAGGGCTAGAACGTTGTCGCACAATTCCAGCCTTTTGCCTTCCCCCAAAAGGGGAAAGACAGTAGCATCAAGCTACATTCACATCAAACAGAATTGGTAAGACGTTGTTCCACACCTTGCCGACATAGTCAGCGCGGGTGACAACCGAGATACCGGAAAACTGCCCGCCGGAGCTGCCCGCCGGGTCTTGGTTAATCACAACCTGACCGTAAGTATCTTTAACAATACCCAGGTGCATCACTTTCTTGACACCTGCAAACACATGGTTTGCCGTCAAGAGGTTGGATTTATAATGGGTCATGCCCATATACTCTATGCCGTTGCTGGCGCCGTCCTTTAGGGCGCTGTCAGAGGTAACGTAGCCGTTAGCCTGCATAAAGCCTTCAAGCAGTTCAAAGTCGGCAGGGCGCCAGACAAAGAAGCCGCCGTTTCGTTCCAATAAGGCATCACCATTGGCCTTACTGATTTCACGCTTGACGCCACGGATGATGTCGTCAATGTTCGTTGCCGATACCGTGATGGTGGTAGACCCCAGCCCGAGACTGGTAGTCAAATCACCAAAGTTGGTATAGGAAGCATGCAAACCGTAAAGATAGCTCTCAATTTTCTCATTGAGAACCGTAGCCTGGCGTTCAGCCAGACCCATTTGGGTGGCGTAGGTGGTTTGCGCCAAATCCGCCCTATCAATGAACTGCGGGACGATGGAAGACGCGTTGATAGTCACGTAGTCGTCATGGAGAGTGATGTCCTGCAGGGTGTAGACTGAACCGCGCGTGTGGGTTGCCGCAGTCGGGTCATCCAAATACGGGTTATGCAAAACCCGCACGTTGGTGTACTCGACATTGCAGATATCTTTCCACTTCGTCTGGTAGTCCAAACGTTCCTGAATCTTGGTTGCCCAGTCTTCAGCGTAGATAATTGTATTGCTCATTGCTGTGTGTCGTTAGTTGGTAAGTTGCGACAACTAGACGACAACTTGGCCTTGAGCTAATGAAGAGAAGCTATTTTCCGACCACCGGATTGTCGGTAAACTGTGACTTGCCCTTTTCTGCCGCAATCTTAGCGTTTACCACCTTGATACGGAGTTCGCGCTGATCCGCCGGAGGCAATTCGCCTTTGGCTAACCAGTACTCAACCTGGTCACGGGTAGTATTCCCTGCCCGTTTGGTGCCGCTCGGGGTGGCAGCGTCGGTCATGCGGAGTTCTTTCCGTTCCTTGAGTTCGGCTTGGAAGTATTTACTTTCCAAAACGGCGTCTAAGGGTTTGCCGGTCGATTCCATGACTTCTTTAACAAAGTCGAAATCGGTTGCTTCAATGCCGGAAGATTTGAGGTAAGCTTTCTCTGCGTAGTCAAAACCTTTGTTCTGGCCGGCTTCGGGTTTAGTTTCAACTTTGGTTTCAGCTTTCGGGGCGGTAAGTTTGTCAACGCGGGTCTTAAACCGTTTTGCCATACCTTGCAGCCGTTTGGCCGTTTCCTGAGCTTCTAAAGCCTTGGCTTTCCAGTCGGTAGTATCCTCTTGGCCTTCTTCCACTTGTGGGAGGTCGGCAATTTCAGGGATATCTACCTGGTCATTATTTTCGTCCATAATGAGATGGGTGTTTCTTCATTTACTTATAGGGAAATGATAACCTTGCATTCTTGAAGCGGGAATGATAGCCGCGCTTACTTTTAGAGGAGTAATAACCTTATTTCACAATAAAGAAGTCAAAACAGTAGGGGTTAGTAACTGGCGCAGCAGGGACGGTCAAGACAAAACCACTGTTGGTGGTTGTCGAAGTATCAATGCTGAGCGAGACTTTCGTGCCGGAGGCAATGGTGGTAGAGTTGCAGGTTGTTCCGGCAATCGAGGAGCTGTTGCGCTGTTGGACGAATATCCGGTCACCCAAAGAGGTAACAGCCGTGGTGGAGGCATTGGCGGTAGTGGAACCGGCTGCCACAACAATCTGGCCGGAAACGGCGGGCGAGACAAGGGCCGGGGAGGAGCTGGAAGTCTTGGAGCCAATAACCTTGAACGAGGAGCTGCCCAGGCCGCTTAGAAATTGGTTGTAATCGGTGTGGTCAGGGCCAGGAGTTCCTCCGACGGACACTTGAGCTGGAGGAACGACAACAGCGGGTTTGGTGAAGAACAGGCCGGCAAACAACACAGTTGTGACTGCCAACACTGCGATAAGGAAATTTTTCATACTTGTTTGGTCTTTTTAACTTTTTTTTCTTTCGCCGGTTCGACCACTTCGGCGGGCTCAACGGGTTGAGGAGCAGTTTGAGCCAACTGCTTATCCTTCAGGGAAGGAAGTTTCTTGTCGTCTAACATACTGATGATTAGTTAATGCTTATTTATAAATTTCAAGGAGGGTGGTCGTGGCGCTGGAGGCGATGGCATAGACAGAACCACCAAAGAGGTTCCCCTGCTCCTGCGACATCGTATAACAACCACCGGGAGCGAGCTGGTAACCGAACGGCTTGCCCGGGACGTTGGCAGTAGTGGAGGCAGAACCAAAGTTTAGGGACAAATAATTATTGGTAACCATGCTGCTATTGCACAGGGCGACAAAACCTTGCGAGCTATTGCCCGCGTAAACGCTGCTCCAGGCGTAAACGCCAACTGTAGAGCTGGCATTAGTGGCTGCTGGAAACGAGAAACCGCCTACAGGCGTTCCCTTGAGAGAGGTATGAGAGGCTATAAAGATTCCTACAACAAGGGCGGCAAAGAGGACAATGAGCCATTTTTTATTCATAGGATTATCGTGCTTTGTTAGATTGAGTTTGTTTCGGTTCGACCTTTTTGTATGTGGAAAGGTTATTAAAACCAATCTGGAGAGAATTGAGTCCCCAAAACACGGCTCGAACATTGGAGCCAACTTCCGCGTCAGGTTTGTCTAGGTTGGAGGATACCCAAGATACTAACAAATTCTGCATAGGGTCGGCCGGTTCACCTGGTTTCAGTACTCCGTCCGAGTAGATAGCTTTTAGGAGCACTTTTTTGACTGCTTCGCGCATCAGTTCGTTTTGATAGAACTGTTGCACGAGAATCTTTTCTGTTTCATTGAGAATTTCCATGGGCGAGTTATTTTAAGGCTAAGAGCAAACGCTTTTGGAGAAGCTGCCTGGCGATTTTGTTGATCAGCAATTTCCGCATCTGGAAGATTGGCAAGAATAGTTCAGCGGATAGCTTACCGTATGTCACGGTTATAACTGTTTTTGCTTTGTAGAAGCGCGGAAGGTCCATCGCTTCAAAAGCTTCAATAATACTATCGGCGTTCTTACTGTACGTTTTGTCCGGACATTTGAGGCTGACCTTGTATTTGGCTTTGGGCATATTGGGGAGGAGTTAATGGTCGAGGTTGCATAGGTTGGGTAGGTTGCATAGGCTGGACCGGCTTGAGTGGAGCTTTCATGCCGAAGTTGAGTGCGGATAAGCCCGAAGCTTCAATAATCTGATTAAAGAGCTTGGCCATCTCTGGGTGCTCGCTAAAGAAATTAGGATTGACAATGAGAATCTGGGTTATCTGGGTAAAGATGGAGGAAAGCTTTTCGGCTATGAGTGCCTTATTCTTCTGCTCGCTCGTGATGTTCACCTCGACTTCCAAGGGCAAGTCAGAGAGTTCGCCTTCCAGAATCTTAATGAACTTACGGTTGTTCTTGAAGAACTGCGCCTTGTATGCCGCCAGGAGCTCGTCCTTGTTGGCCGGGTCTACTACGTGGCCGGACAGCACCTGTTTGATGATGGTCTTGTTAAACTGATTAGCCACTACCTGGTCCACAATTTCACCCATCTCATCAAGAGAGAGTTTAGACAGAAATTCGCTGCCGGAGGCTACCGCTTTCTGGACTTTCGGGATAACCCAGTCGCGGTAGACTTCAGTCAGGAATATGCCTAAGCGGGATTTGCGGTACTGATGGAGTGAATGGGCTTCCTGGTTTAAGAGCATGCCAAGGCGGAACGGCATGCCGCTCTTGCCCTGTTCACCCATCACGGAGTCATAAGCAGCCGCAATCTCTTTGGCCTGGTTGTCCCAGAGAGCTACAGAGTTTTCAAAGGCCACGACGTTTGGTGCGGTGGTGTTGACTTGGGTCAGCGGTGAACCGTTGTTATATACCAGCACGTCCCCGTTCTTCATGTCAGAGGTTGAGTTCCGGCTCTTGAATGACTGGTCAGCAGTCTGGTAGAGCACCTTGCTGGCCTGGTCAAGCATTTCGGTCTTGGCAATTTCGTTGTAGTTGACCCAGACTTGCGGCTCAAACAGTTCTTCCACGGCGCCGCGTCCTAACGCCCGACCGTAAATTTCATCCCGCTTGAAGGCTTTATAGCGGCTCTTGGCCTTTTTGCCGCTGTACAAGGTGATGCCTTGCTTGTGACCATTCTTGTCCGTGTAATAGGTAACTATTTGGAGCTGCCGGACGAATTTGTTCTCATCGCCTTCATCAGAAAGGAAACTCTCCGGCAACACACCTTCCAGGTCGTAGACTTCAATGTACCGGCCTGGCGTCTGGGCTTTCTGTCCTGCAGCCCCGCCGCTGGTTTGGCTGTTGGCTTTCTCTTCCTGGGCTAGGGCAATAACTTCGTCAATGTTCTTCCAACCCTTCTTCTCCATGTCTTTAAGCTGGTCAGGGCTGTACTGGTGCTTTTGGCAGATGGGGCCACTCATCATGTCAGTCTGGTCGCAGAAGGCCAGGCGTTGGAAGGGAACGACTTCCAGGCCGTCACTCATGTCTTCAATGAGTACGCCGCCGTAATCGGTATAGGTTTCAGACAGCTTATCTAAGAAGTCAGACACGTCATTTTGCAAAGCCCAACGTTCGTGGAACTTTCGCACCAAGAACGCCTTGTAATCCTCATCCTCGCTGTTGATAAAGAACTCTATCTCACTCAAATCAAACTGTACCGCCCGGTGTTCCAAATTCACTTTGGGCAGGATGATATTGCGGAACGGTTTAGCGTCCTCTTTGCCGGTCTTGTATTGGCTATTGAGGTAGAGGGTGGTGAGTTTGACATGTTCAAACATGTTCCACTCGTAAGATTCGACAATTGGAACTGAAATAGTTTGAAACTTATTCTCCTCTGATTTTATAAACCCGTAAACTGTCTGCATATATTAGGCCGCTAGAAACTCGGTTAGTTGTTCCAAAGTATTGTTGGTCTTGCCATAACGCCGATGAAACTCATTATGAGCTTCTTCTGATAAAGTAATCCCATTAGCGACAACTAGGCGAAGTGTTGGAGCATCAGCAAAATTGTGAATGTGATGGGCTATTAGGTCACCGCCTCTTGTTCCATATTTCTGGCAGGTATAATTATCCCGCTGAAATACTGTTAACCTCCATAACTTGTATTCTGCACTTGTTCGAACTTTGTTATTTGAAGAAGTTATGCCACCTTTCCATAAATAATGTTTAGGTCCGGCAACGACGCCCTTCATCACTGTTCGCATTTTTTCTTTATAAGAAATTGGACGGGGTTTTCTCTTTAAGCCAGATTGCGGACGCTTCCGGTTCAAGAAATGTCTACCTTTTTGGGAGGGAGGAACTAAACCAAGAGAAAGGGCGTTCTGACGAATCTTTTGAATAGTTTGGTAGCTATGATGTTGCCCTTGACGCATTTTTATTTCAGGAAACGATAATGCTCTTTTTGTAATTCACTTAAATTGCCGGTATTATAATCCTCGGTTATCTCTTCGCCGGCCTTGATGTCCCGTATGGCCAACCCCTCGCAACTGTTCGGACTATCAGAATGATTCATAAAGCTCATCAGGTTAGCGTCGTCGTTTGGGGATTTAAATGGTCTTCCTTCTGTGATCTGCGGCCAGCGGTCAAGGATAAGTGCTAACACTTCAGGCCGTAGGTCTTTCAAACGATTCAGTGGCAACTTATACCACATTGGAGATTCAGAGGCTGTACAATACAAGTTGTCGTCTTTTTTGATATCCTTTAAGGCAAAGACTCCAATGCCGTGGATAGAAGAAGGCTTTAGCGTACAAAGAACCGTGTCATTAAGGTATTTGATATGGTCGTCAATGGTCATCGAGCGGGATTAACTTTTGCTTTTGAAGTCGGATGAAAACCGTAATTAGGCTCTTGGTAAGGCTCGCGGAACTCAAAGAACATTCTCATCATCAGCACATCAGCCATATCCGGGCTTCGTCCTAACGCTTCCTTTATCTCTGCTTTCGGAATTATCCCTAGCTTTTGACCCGTGGTGTCATCCTTGCGCTTGGTCTGGTCCAGCTCTTCAAACAAGTCAGAGAGCGCTTTCTCTACGGTATAGCCTTCGATGTTGGTCTTAAACTTGGTTACTTTAACTGCTATCAGGTGATTATTGACCATCTCGGCAAGGCGGAAGTAGCACTGGCTCCGGAAGTTCTGGAAGTTCTCGGTAGATAGCCTTCCCTTTATTTCGTCGTAGTAGGTCGTAGGACTGCTGCTGCCCAGAAAGCCTTTGACGCCGCGCATTTGGTCAACCACGCCGCCGCCAATGCCGTCTTCATCAATCAGGATGTTCTGGTACGGTATATCCTCTTCCACCGATTCAATGCGTATCAATTTCGCGGTTTCGTCCGTTCCCTGGTAGGTGTAGACACCGAGGCCAAACAAAGTCAGTCCGTTAAACGTGCCAATGACTATCTTGTCGCCACCAAAGCGGGCAATATCCGCGATGATGACTTTAACGGGATTTTTCTTTTCAGGTAGGGGGTTGCTGACTAGTTCGGTGATAGCCTCATAGAACATCAGCTTGAGTGGGTCGTCGGAGTAATCGAAGTTACCGTACAGTAAACGCTCGCGCGTTGTTTTATCCGCCCTTCGAAGATTTTCAATGTAACTGGCGGGCAGGTACTTGTTATCACCAGGCAGGGCGCGGATGAAGCGGCGATAGCTCGGGAGGCTGCCTTCTTTCCATGGCTTGTAGTAGTCCCGGTGGACGTGGCCTTTGTTCGGGTTAAAGGTTTCGAGCCAGAACGGTTTGACTTCAAATCTCTCATTGCCTTTGGTAAATAAATTATTGCGCCCAACTCTTGTTTTTAGAATGCTTTTAGCTTTCTCGGGCGATTCGTTGCTCTCTTCAATCCAGGCCCAGGTCAGGTTCAAGGAGCCAAATCTGGTGTATTCCGGGTCCTGGGGGCTGTAAGCAGTATCTAGGAGAAGGATTTCGGATCCGTTCGGAAACTTGATAATGCTGTCTTTGGCGTCGTAGCTGTAATCTCTGTCCTGGCGGTAACCCATCTCGCCGAAAATCACGAACAGTTCAGCCAGCGTGGTAATGCGTAAGGTTTTCAGTTCTTTTCTTCCGACTGCTCCCCGGGCGCCGGGATACTGTTCTGATAGGGTTATGCCAATGTACCAACCAAGCCGTGTCTTGCCCCCGCCGGCTGCCCCACCATAGCCAAGTTCGGTAACGGTCGGGTCTTCAAACGCTTCCCAGGCTTCCGTTTGTTTGGCTAAGAGGTCTATTACTGCTGTCTGGGAGTTCATTCTTGTTGATGATTATGGTTTTGACCGTAAAAGGATGGTCGTCATCTCCGTGTACTTTTTGCGGTATCATCTTTGCAAATGCCGGCTTTAACCAGTCAGCCGCCCACTTCCGGTCTTCTAGGATTTCACTATCAAACATATCATTCACAAACTTAAAAGCCTTGGGAGATAACTGATTGTATCGTTCCAATACCCCTAACTCTTCTTTCAGTGATTTGCGTCCTGTTTTCATACTGCGTTAAATGCTTCTTTTTGGCTTATCCCCACGCTCTTTTAATCTTCACGTTTATATCCTTAACTGCCACGTTGGAAGCTTGCTCGTAACTTTCAGCCCGCACCGTAACCACTCCCAACAAACTCTTGCCGTTATAAATTTCTACGTTGTAGTTGAATTTCGGCACGCGCAAGTCACCGCTAATTTTAGCGGTTTCTGTTGCGCGAGATTGTAACCCCTTATTTGTATCCACCATAAGCTGGGGATTTTGATGACTTGTTGGCGGGTTAATCTTGGTAATAAACTGTTGATAACTTTTATAAAGTGGCTTAGATAAGCGGCTTGACGGCGTTTCTAGACTTGATAGAATTAAAAGGTAAGGAATAAAGACAGCGAGCCGAAACACTAAACGAAGATTAGGATCTACTTAGTACAGAGGCTTAAAAGCTTTCTTCCTTACTCTAACTAATAATGGCCTTTACTCCTCAGATTAAGCCATTAGTCTGGGGGGTAAAGCAAATAGGACTTATATGGTATTACAAATGTATCAACAGACTGACCACACTGCCTTCCCGGACAAATGTCCCGCCTGTGGAGCCGGCGTGAATCAACAAGTGACGGCTGACGGTATGTTGGCTAAATATTGCAAGCGGTGCGACTGGTGCGCCAAGGAAACTATACTGGTCTGCAAGAATCATGGGAAGGTAACAGAGGAAAAAGAGTTGTGGGATGGTAATGGCCGGACGGTCATTGATGTCTGCACGGCCTGCGGAGGGAATGTATGAAAAACTTTCTCGGTCTCCTGACAGTCGGTATCATTTTCGCTGTGCTTATCTGGTTTGCTTTTTATCAGGCATCGGAATCCATGTACCAGCGGTGCCTTGTGGTCGCGACAGATAAAACTTTATGCAAATAGTTTTTACCACTTACATTATAGCGTGGAGAGTGTAGCAGTGAAAGTGGATAAGTAATCTTATTCTTAAGCTGGGAGATCCTTAACCTTCTCCACCAACGCCGCCACCGACTTTTGAAAGGCCACATTTACAGTTTTTTGTGAGTTAATAAATAACTTGTATGATTCAAAAAACTCTCGTTGTGATGATACCAAACTTTGTACTACCTCGGCTAATTCTTTATATCCCGCCTCAAGGGCAGTAATTCGCTTCGCCAGCTGACTTGCTGCCTGTAAACTTGCGCGATTTATTTCAAGCATACTTTGAAGGTCGGTAATGGTTATTTCGGACGGAAGTGGCATACATTCACGCGTATCGTATTGCATCAACGAAAGCAAGCAAAATCGTAAACCGCTGGCGACGTACCGCCAATCATATGCACGTTTGCACCTCGGCCGATATGCACCCTTACGAGTGCGGCCAAAACTGTATCCATTGTAAGAAGGAGAAAACCGAGAATCACAACCCTGATGAGTGCTGGTTATGTTGTGACGGCGACCCTTCTACTTGATGGCCGCAATTGATTTTTCCTTGCTGATGCCAAACAGTGCTTTGTGAAAGCAACATTCCCAGCCAACTACGTCAATGAATCCTGTATTGTTTCCAGTCGGCCCGTACAAGCGTACCGTTTTACGGTCAATATCCCAACAAACCGGACAGTAAGGAATATTCTCGCGCCAGTATACACCTTCCGCAAGTTGAAAGTCCTTGCCAAAATCGGCCATGCGCTTCAATTCGTCTACCTGCCGGCGCAAAGCTCGATTCTCTTCATCAGCGTCTGCCAATGCAGTCTTCACATCAATAAGTTTATCCTGTATCGTATCTAAGTAGTCTCTCATTTCATCGGGCGTAAGTTTCTTCTGCTTTAGTGCCTCCCGCACACCCTTAACGATATCGAATGCATTTTTCGTAAGCGCAATAGCAGACACAATGTCGATTGGCATAATCCTGTACCCGGTCCCATTACCTATTCAGCTTACTTCTCTTGAGCGTCAGGTTTCTCGTTCTGCTGCGGATTCTCTAGTTCTGCCTGCTCGGCCATTATCTCGTCACGGCTGAAAAACGTTCGGCCACAGTCGCCGCACTTCCAGTCATCCTCGAAACCGCCGTTGTAGGTCTTATGAAAATGTTTATGAGGACAAGTATTTGCCATAATTCCTTCACCCTAGCTTTTGAAGTTCCTCAACATCATCCATCGCGCGAATGATATCCTCACATCGCATACCGCAATTGAACACCAGTCGCGCAAGAAAATGACGGAGCTCCCACCAGGGATCATCCTCATGCTGACGGTTCAATGTTTTGTCGCACTTTCCCTTATGGCAGTACACCAAATCCGTGGTGTAGTCCTCGGTCTCGCGGCGCCAGCGCACCATGGCCATGCCTACGTCCGTGATAGGTTCATGGCATACATCACAGGCCAACCGTACAATTGATAATCCCTTACCGGTCGTCATTTCAATCATCGTATCTGATTGTAGCAAAAAATACCTGAAAGTCTGATATATAAAGGAGGAAGAAATGGACAAATACGAGTCCATCCGGTCATTGCCGTTCCCGGCCGTGGCCTCGGCTCTCGGTATTGACCTGAGCCACTTCAAAACGCGGAAAGGCGGCGAGCTCTACGGCTCCTGCCCGGTCCACAAACCGAAACAGAACCACACCAGCTTTTCGTATGGCGCCGACGGGCGGTTTAACTGTTTCAGTTGCGGCGCCAAAGGCAAAGGTGCGATTGATCTGATCATGGTAATCAGGGGCTGCGGCTTCCAGGACGCCGTAGACTTCCTCACGGTCATAACCCCGGTGCAAACGGTCACCCCGCCGGCAATCGCGGCTCCTGCGCCCGATTCTGGCCTTCCAGACGGTATCCTGAAGCCGTTTGTCGGCAAGTATCACCTGCACCAGGCGCCTTGCCCGTGGCTTGAAAGTCGTGTTCCCGACGAAGCCAGCAGAAAGCTTTACGGCGTGTTCTATTACGAAAATAACGCCCGTAAATCGAGCGTTAATAGCCACGTTCTTATTCCCATTCGGGATACTGACGGCGTGCTATTCGGTTATCTTGCTAGGAACATCGGCGAAGTGACGCAAGAGCGGCCAAAGTACCGTCTGCCGGCCAACCTGCCCAAATCAAAAGTCTTGTTTGGCGCCGACATCATCAAGGCCGGTAAATTCGGTCAGGCTCCATTACGCAAGCTGTATCTTTTAGAAAGCCCATTTGCCGTGATGAAGTTTGCAACCCTCGGTATTCCGGCCGTTGCAGCATTTGGCTGGTCAGTCTCTGAAGTTCAAATAAGTCTACTTCAGCAAATAGCCAAAGGCGTGTGCTACTTGCCCGACAGGAATAAGAGACAAGAAAGTCTCCCGATAGCCGGTCATATAGCCGAATCTCTTTGGCTTCGCTTCCCGCCGCTTCCGGACGGGATTGACGACCCGGAATATCTTGACCTTCCGGCAATTCAAGCCCTGTAAGGGCTTCTAGCCTTTCACGCATTGTGAGAGGCTTTTTCTTTCGCCACATTTTGAATATATTCAACATACAATCAACAACTTAATTATTACCTAGGTAGGCAGTGTGCAACTCTTAACGGCAAATCGATAGCCTCAAGAGCAAAGCACTATCAACGCCTCAAAGCAGGCTCTTCACTATCACGGGGAAATAGCGCTTAAGCTCTGATTCTGGTACACTCTCATTTTTTAGAGAGGTATCCTATTGGAACTTCAGAAACCCCATGCAAGGACTATTACGTGCCTGTAGTTTACGCTAGCCAGGCCACTAAGCAATCACACACCGCCTCATAAGTATTTTATCACTTAATGGCTTATCAATACGGTGTATAACTGGAGCTGACGGCAGAGCGTGTTTAAGGCCACCCTATCTTTCTAGTCTCAACTAAACTAATTCAAAACACTGGCGGCCTGTTGGGGGACATAACCATTTCTAAATGGAACTACTTTCACAAAATCTCTTGGATTCATATATTATAAAATTAACAAATTAAAAACTCACTGTCCATACGCTGTAAACACTGGACTCTCTACTGGTCTACTAAACTTATCAACAACTAAAATCAAATCTCTAGCACTAACAAACACATAACCTGTAAGACCAAACGCCACTAACAGATAACACAAAATAAATATCTTCTTCCAAGACCACCAACGTTCTAAACTGCCACGGCCAACAACAGGCCGCCAGCCCGCCCCCCCAACAAGGGGCGGGCTTAAACACGCTCTGCCGGAAGCGACTGCGGAGCACTATCAATAAGCCAATCAACAAAATAACACTGAGGCATACTCTTAGTAGCCTCTACACAAACTTGGCACATCAATAGTCCTAGTCACTTTTCTGCTTCCAATAAATAACTCTTAAAATAGTACCAAATCAAACTGTACTTATTACCGTGATAGGAAAGCAACTCCTAAGGCTCTCCAGAAGAGCCATCGACTTTCCGCACACAACTACCTTTATTACAAAGCAATCATTTAACGCTACTTATATTTTAGCGTGTCTTAATCTTAGAGCGAAACCAAATGTCTAAAACAAACAACAAGCTGACATCACAAATACGAAGTCTAAAACGAAGTACTGTGATACAAGCAAGCAACAGAATCAAATGCCGATAGAGTGCCTTTATGCTGACCGGAGGGAAGCTGGCCGTCGAAGACCCTCCCCCTGCCCCCCAGCCTGGTTCAATGGCCGCTGTTCGTGCCCCATTTTT
>CAZOIM010000010.1:0-11180 GCA_964579855.1 uncultured Ignavibacteriaceae bacterium
GGCCTTGGGAGAGAATGTTTTTGACGGAGGTACTCCCGGAAGAGTAACGATTCAATCTTCGAGGCCGATCCGGTCCTTTGAATGCCGCCCAGAGTAAGCGGACACATTTTGGAGAGGTGGAAATGGCTGGGCAACAAAGTCTCACTTAGCCTCTGTACGAGCTGGACATTCTCGAGGGGAGTTCGCGCAGGTTTGAGAGATCCTTTCCTGGACTCTCCCTGATCAGCCGCGACTAACGCAAGGGGTTCTGAACCTGAGCCAAACCCAAAATATCGCGCGAGATGTTCGAGACTGAGGCTCTCGAATTGCCTGACGGGAGCATCGTATGATTCGGCGAGTCTCTGTGTGTCAACCAGATGACGTCCGGCCACTTCGTAAAAGCCAATCTCTCCTTCACCTGAACGATATGGTTGTCGTGGGAAAATGTGTTTTAGAACGCTTCCGTCACGGCCAATGGTGAACTCGAAGGAAAGTCTGTCCACCAGCGCTGCAAGAGTGGGAAGTATGTAACGGTACAAGTTGTGTCCTTCGAGAATATCGGGATCCCGTTCACGGATTGCGAGCACCAACGTCGTTAGCATTGTTCCGGGATTTGCGTCATTGCCCTCAATAATTTTGTGCCATCCTGAAGTATCAGATAGGACAATTCGGGCAATTCGTTCGACCGCGGATCGAGGATCGACTCCCGGATTCCGCTCCGTTCGCTGTACGTCGATCTGCATTCGGATGAGGTCGCCAAATTCCATGCCTTTAAAGAGCGTAGTTCCCGATTGGGATAGGAATTGACTTACGGGATCTGGTCGGAGGAGGATCGATTCCAAATCGTTGTAATGTAAGATCTTGGTTGGAGCCGACTTGTTGTAGACATTGAGTGCAAAATGGACAGCATCCCACATATCTCCCCAGCGACTGAATGCGGCTATGTACTTGTAATACAGATCGCCGTCGAGTTCTTTAAGCCAGAATTGTTTGGAAAAATCCTGCAGGAGTGCGGAGTTGGACAAGAAAAAGAACGGGAAGAATTCAACATCTTCCTGTTGAATCTTCCCGTCAGTTCGCGTGTAGAGCCGGATGTATCGATCGTTGAGCTGATGGACCGCGACAATGTTCTGTCTTGGATTATGTCCATACAGCAGTGAATTCATTTCAGCTTTTTTCCAAAATCGGACAAGAACGGCGTGAGCAAATCTATCGGTACCGGGAATATGGTCGTGGAATTGTTCTCGGTCGCGATTTCCCTGAGCGTTTGGAGATACCGAAGCGTCAATGCACTGGGCTGCTCGCTTAGTACTTTTGCAGCATCGGAAAGTCGCTGCGCGGCCTGGAATTCGCCTTCTGCGGCGATCACCTTCGCACGACGTTCTCGTTCGGCTTCAGCTTGCTTCGCCATCGCCCTCTGCATTTCCTGGGGCAAATCTATCTGCTTTACCTCAACATTGGAAACTTTGATGCCCCAAGGTTCGGTGTGCGAGTCGATAATTTGCTGCAGTTTTTGATTGATCTTGTCACGCTGGGAGAGGAGATCATCCAATTCTGATTGACCCAGCACGCTGCGTAAAGTCGTTTGCGAGAGTTGCGAAGTGGCAAAAAGATAGTTCTCGACGTCAACGACTGCCTTCTGTGGCTGCATGACTCGAAAATAGATGACGGCATTCACCTTGACAGACACGTTGTCCTGCGTGATGATATCCTGGGAAGGAACGTCCATAACGACCGTACGGAGGGGAACCTTTACCATGCGATCGATTCCAGGCCAGAGCCAAATAATGCCAGGTCCTTTCTCTCCAATCAAGCGGCCGAGACGAAAGACGACGCCGCGCTCGTATTCGCGAAGAATTTTGATGGAGTTTGTTGCCAGGATGAAAAAAAAGACTATCGCTACAACTATGATGAACAGGTTCGCTTCCATGGTCACTCCTTTTTGGATGTATGGGGTTCGACAATCAATGTGAGATCTTTGACATTGACAATTCTGATTGTTGCGTTCTTCGGGATTTTCCCGCTCTTTGATAGGGCCTTCCACAGTTCTCCGTGAATGCGGACCATCCCATCGGGATTCAACGGATCAACAGTTTCGCCGATTTCTCCAATCAAGCCCTCCTGGCCCGTGGTTGGTTTTCGACGTTGCGCCTTTAGTCCGAGTCCTAAGAGAAATACGAAAAAGAATGTGGTCATGGCCACGGTGGCAACGATAACTTTCCAAGAGAGTTCCACGACTTCAAGGCCGGTGGGAGTTCGAATAAGCATAAGAGATCCAATCGTAAGTGAGACAATTCCCCCGACGGTCAACATTCCGTGGCTGGTAATTTTGATTTCCAGGACGAACAGAATGATGCCGAAGATAATTAACCCCAATCCCGCATAATTCACCGGGAGAGTATGCATGGAGTAAAATGCAAGCAACAGGCTGACAACACCGACAATCCCCGGGAAAATGGAGCCCGGGTTATACAATTCGAACAGCAATCCATACGTGCCGAGCATGAACAGGATGTATGCTATATTGGGATCGCTGAGGAGATTGAGGATCCTTTCCATCCAGCCCATTTCATACGATTCGATTTTTGCGGCGCTAACGCGGAGTTGTTCGGTTCCTTTACTCGTGGTGATTTCCTGGCCGTCGATTTTCTGAAGAAGCTCACGGTCATTTTTTGCAATCACGTCGATGACGTTGTTTGCCAGAGCTTCGGTTTCAGTGATGGAGACGCTGTGCCGAACGGCGTCCTCTGCCCACACGAGATTTCTCTTCCGTTTTTCCGCGATGGTACGGATAAATGCGGCGGCATCGTTGGTGATTTTTGCCCCCATGATGGAGTCTGGTTGCCCTCCTTGGAGAGTCACTGGATGCGCAGCACCGATATTCGTGCCGGGAGCCATGGCGGCAATGTTGGCTGCCATCGTCACAAATACTCCTGCCGATCCGGCCTGAGCCCCTCCCGGGGAAACGTATACTATGATGGGAATGTCGGATTCCAGGAAGTCGCCAACGATTTCTCGTGTGGATTGGAGCAAGCCCCCGGGGGTGTTCAGGTGAATAATCAGACACGCTGCATTTGCCTCGTGAGCCTTTTCAATGGATTGATGGATGAAATCGGAAACGGCCGGATTGATCATGCCGTCGATATGGATCGACGAAACGGTCTGCGCGTGTAGGCGATGAGGATTGAAGAGAATGAGAGCGAGATAACAGGAAATGAGGAGCTGTTTCATAAGACACCCTATGTTGGATGGAAGGTGAGTGTCGATCGGATCCAAGCGGAGAGGGTGGGATTCGAACCCACGGTACGGTTTCCCGCACACATGCTTTCCAGGCATGCCAGTTCAGCCACTCCTGCACCTCTCCAAGTGCTTTACCATTGACGGCGGAAGGGGAGGGATTCGAACCCTCGATAGCCGTGAGGCTATTCCGGTTTTCGAGACCGGTCGATTCAACCACTCTCGCACCCTTCCGAATGGCTCAAAAACAAACCAATATACTCAAAAGTGGAGGCAATTCAAACCACCGTCAATTCGTTGACTATAGAACCTTTAGTGAATATATTAAAAACCCAAATGGATGCAAAAGTTGGAGCTCGGATTTGTATCCTCTTCTAACTAAATCTTTTCTCTCGATGCAGCCTTCATCCGCCGCTCACAAAAGTATCAGCCACTATTCGCTCGAACAAGCAGGACCGACTGGATCACCAATTGCAGGTTTTGACAATGGCAACTCTTCGATTCTTCCAGGTCCCGTTCCTTCGATGTTGAGTGGTTCATGGAACTTCTGCTTCAAATTTCTCGTTGATAAGACGCATGTGGAATCAAATAATGGCCTGACATTAGCTTCATCACGAGTTTAGTCTATTCACTTTTAACGTTCGGAGGAGTAATCATGGCAATTAAAGTAGGCGAAAAAGCCCCGGCATTTACATTGGTTGATACGGAAAAAAAACCACGATCCTTGAATGAATTCATTGGCAAAAAGACAGTCCTTGCATTCTTCCCTGGTGCATTTACTGGTGTTTGCACGAAAGAAATGTGCACCCTTCGGGATTCGATGTCGAATTTCAACACGATGAATGCTCAGGTTGTGGGAATCAGCGTCGACAGCCCCTTTGCAAACAAGGCGTTCGCGACCCAGAACAATCTTCAGTTCCCCCTCTTAAGTGATTTCGGCAGAGACACGGTGAAACTCTATGGAATCGAGTTGAACAACTTTGCAGGACTGCAGGGATACGTCGCGGCAAAACGCTCCATCTTTGTTTTGGACAATGCGGGAACAGTCCGCTATACCTGGGTATCGGATAATCCGGGAGTTGAGCCGATTTATGATGAGATTGCCAAAGCGCTGCAGGCTATAAAGTAGCATTCGGCGGAGTCGAGATTACCATCTCAACTTCGTGTTTCTTGAGGTCAACGTTCATGGCTGCAAAGTAAAATCGTCTTTGGAAATTATGATTCGGTTGCAGCATCGGAATGAAATGGCGCCGAATAATCGGAAGGAACAAATTGCATTATGGTGAAAATTGGAGATCGTGCGCCGGACTTCAAATTGGATTCTGCGGGTGGATCGTCAGTCCGATTGTCCGATTTTAGGGGCAAAAAGGTCATCCTCTATTTCTATCCGAAAGACGATACTTCGGGTTGCACAAGGGAGGCATGTTCATTTCAGGAGAACTTGAGTCAGCTCAAAAAGAAAGGGGCAATCGTACTTGGTGTCAGTGCGGATTCCGTTGTCTCGCACGAGAAATTCTCAGGAAAATACGATTTGACATTTCCGTTGCTCAGTGATGAAACAAAGGAAGTGTGCAAAGCCTACGATGTCTGGAAAGAAAAATCCATGTATGGCAGAAAGTATATGGGGATCGAACGGACCACATTTGTCATCGATGAAAAGGGTGTCGTGAAGAACATCTTCTCGAAGGTAAAGGTGGACGGACACACCAAGGAAGTCCTCGCAGTCCTGTAACATCGGAACCACAATGATCTTTATTACCCGCAGAGAAACATTCAGCGCTTCACACCGACTATACAACCCCGACCTTTCTGAGGCGAAGAATCTGGAGCTCTTCGACAAGTGTGCCAACCCGAATGGTCACGGTCACAATTTCGTACTGGAAGTGACTGTCGCTGGCGAGCCAAAAGGTGAAACCGGCTACGTGATCGATATGAAGAAACTGAAAGAGATTATACGTCGTGAGGTGATTGCCAAAGTTGACCACAAACACTTGAATCACGACGTGGATTTTCTGAAAGATGTTATTCCAACCTCCGAGAACATTGCCAAAGCCTTTTGGGATGTTCTGAATGGCAAACTGGGCGACGCGAGACTCTATTCTGTCCGTTTGCAGGAAACAGAGAATAATTCCGTTGAATACAAAGGGTAGAACATCATGAGCAAGGCAGGTGGAACCAAGACCGAGGGTTTGATCCGCGAATTCCTCAGCGAGCTCGGCGAAAATCCGGAACGAGAAGGCTTACAGAAAACACCGTTGCGCGTTGCGAAAATGTATGAATTCCTGACCAAAGGGTATCAGGAGGATGTCAGGGTTGTGCTCAATGGTGCGGTGTTCAAGGAAAAGTACTCGGAAATGGTCATCGTCCGGGACATCGATTTCTTCAGTTTGTGTGAACATCATTTGATTCCATTCTACGGCAAAGTGCACGTGGCATATATTCCAAACGGAAAAATTATTGGTCTCAGTAAAATTCCACGTGTCGTGGAAGTGTTCGCACGCCGATTACAGGTCCAGGAACGGTTGACCCAACAAATTGCAGAAACCTTGTACGAACATTTAAATCCCCAGGGCGTCGGAGTCGTCATCGAAGCCCGGCATCTTTGCATGATCATGCGGGGTGTCGAGAAACAGAACTCCACTGCCACCACGAGCTCGATGCTTGGAGTCTTCCGCGATGACGTAAAAACGCGAACAGAATTTCTCACCCTCATCGCTCGTGAACGTCAGCAATAGAATGCCATCTGTGTCAAATCGCATCGTCTGGATCACAGGCGCAGGCTCGGGAATTGGGCACGCCCTTGCGGTGGAGTACGCAAACAGGGCATTTACAACCATCCTTTCAGGACGAAACGAAGCATCATTAAAGAGGCTCAGGAAAACCATCAACGACAACGGGGGAAATGCCCACTGCTTTGTTTGTGACGTTCGAAATGTGGTATCGGTCAATACAGTGGCACGGAAAATTATTGGCTCTATTGGAATTCCTGACATCCTCGTGAACAATGCAGGCATTACAGTATTCAAGGAGTTCATCGAAACCTCCGTCGAAGAATTCGATGATATTATCAGTACCAACCTGCGTGGATCATTTCTTACGACGAAGGCAGTCCTTCCGTCGATGATGAAAAGAAAAAATGGAATCGTTCTCAATATCGTATCGTTCGCAGCGAAGACCACCTACACTGCATCGTCTGCGTATGCGGCTTCCAAATCTGGGTTGGCGGCCATGATGGATGGTCTAAGGGCGGAAGTTCGTAGTCATGGAATCAAGATCGTCAATGTGTTCCCAGGCGCCGTTCTGACGCCTATCTGGAGTTCAAAAGTAAGGACGAAGTATGGCGATACGATGCTGACAACGGAGGATGCAGCAAAGATGATTTGTTCCGTCTCGTGTCAGCCTCAATCGCTGATGGTGGAAGAACTCGTAATTCGTCCGCAGACTGGAGATATTAACGCGTGAGATTATCGGGACAAATTGCGGTAGTGACAGGTGCAGGCCGTGGCATCGGCAAAGCTATCTCGGAGTCCCTTGCGTCTGAAGGAGCGTTGGTTGTGCTCGTATCAAGGACTCTGAGTGAACTGCAGAAAGTGGAGAAAGAGATTCGGGCTGCAGGTGGAACGGCCGAAGCAATCCCTTCAGACATTACAAAGGAACAGGAGGTTGGAAAACTCTTTGCCGAGATTCGGAATCGCTTCGGACGTCTTGACATCCTCGTGAACAATGCCGGGATTGGAAAATTTGTGAGTGTTAAGGAATTGAAAGTCGGGGACTTTGATGCGATGTGGAATCTGAACGTGCGCGGGCTCTTCCTTTGTACGCAGCAGGCGATCCCCTTTATGGAGTCTCAGAAAAACGGAATCATTGTCAATATCTCTTCTCTCGCCGGCAAGAATGCGTTTGTCAATGGCGCTGGATATGCTGCCACGAAATGGGCCTTGATGGGGTTTTCAAAATGCTTAATGCTGGAAGAACGGCAATATAACATCCGCGTCGTGACGGTATGTCCAGGGTCCGTCGATACATCCTTCTCACCTCAAGAACCGGAATCAAATCGGAAGGACAAGATTCTCTCTGCCCACGATGTGGCAGAGACCGTACTCTCCGCTGTGTTGATGCCCGCACGAGCAATGGTCAGCGAAATCGATATTCGCCCAACCAACCCCAAATAAGTCAACGAAATAAGCAGCGCGGCCAGGCAATGGCCTGGCCGCGTTATCGCACCTCATGATTCACTTCCGTGTTGCACTACTCATGACCTTCCGGCGGCATAGGTCGTTGGCGTGATCGTCCCACGATTCGGTCACCCATTTGTCTCATTCTTTCCGCGAATCGTTCTCTCAATGGCCGATCGAGCATATGTTTCCAGACTTTTTGTTGGTCCTCGTTGAGCAGTTTATTGACCGAGAACCAATGGTCAACGCCAAGAATACGGTTCTGAGCCTGGAGATCGCTGATTTCGCCTATTTTCTTTTCGATTGCCCCTTTATCCGGTGATTCAGCCTTCATCAGGGAGTGAAGGTCGATTGCCGCAATCTTGATTTTGGCTTGCTGCTCAACTCGTTGTTTTGCATAATCCGAATTGAGTTTTTCGATGTCCTTTTTCTGCGTGTCGGAAAGATTCAGCTGTTCCATCATTCTACCATCTTTCGGGCTGACTTTGGGCCTTTCCCGCTCCTGACTGATCGCGAACGTGAAGAGAATTAATGAGCAAAGAACGGCAGTCAACAATCCATTGATTTTCATAAGGCCTCCTTTTTGTCTCTAGTGGTTTCAAATGTTAGATGGTCCAATTGCGCAAAGGTTTAAACGAAGGGATACTTCAACGTATAGAATCATGTTGATATCCATCGCCAAAGGAAAGCTTGACTTTCAGGATTCTAGTTACGATCATTGAAGGAACACAAAATAGAAAAATCCCGCCAAAAACACCTTGCTACAGATTTCTGCAATCGCTTTCTGAATACGTATTGATTTTCAAGCGATTCGCAACGTTCGGTTCCCGACACCTAAACTTAGTTTGCAGTATCGATAAAGAAGCTTGTGGCTGAGTGCGATTTGTTGCTCCAGCGGCTTCTTGCAGGATCGCTGACGGATTGAACATTATGGAGGAAACAACCCCCGCATTGGTAAGTTAGACCAGATGTTCCTAGACGACCTATCACACAACCAATGTTGGGGAGTGCATCATGAAACAGATAAATTTTCACAGTTCTCTAAATTTCAAATCTCACGCAGGTTTTTGGTCTTATGTTGTTGATGCTAGATTTATGTTGATACTGGTATTACTCCCATTCACGGCAAATGCTCAGGATAGTAGTGATAAAAAATCAGAGGACCGACCTTTCACGCGACTTGGCTTCGCGAATACAGCCTACTTTCTTCCCGGAAATAATCTCTCATTTCAGGGCGAGAATTCGATATTCCTGGACATCCCAAGCAATGGACCTATGCGCGGTTCGGTTCAACTGAGCCTGCTGGAAAGGATACAACTGGAAATTTCCAATGAGGGCGCAGTCGCACGCTCATTTGCGGATATCCATTCGCTGCCGATGTGGGCAATGAAACTTCGGATTTTCGAGGCCGAAGACAAGCGAACCATCGTTTCGGCTCTCGTTCGGACGTCTTTGAGCGGAGGACGAACAGATTCCTGGCCAAACCAAATAGGCTCGAGTGTTCAGCCTCTCTCGCAGAATGGTCTCTTGGAATATAGCCACGATTACACGTTTGCATTTGCAGAAATACTGGTCTCGAGCGATATGGACAACCTTGTTTCTTTCCACGCAGGTCTGGAGGTGCAGGAAATCCAAATTCACAATGAAAGGTTGAGAGAATTCTCTCCCGAATTGGGTCTGAACAATATTTGGGAGCCCATCATCAATCGGCACTATGGGTTAAACGGATTCCTGGGCGTTGCGGTACATGCAGACCGGACTCTTATTGTCTTTGGTGAACTGCAGAGTCTTCCGGAACTTGCGCCATCAGATGGTCACACCACGATTGATGTGCTCCGTGGTTACAGAACTGCACTTGGGATTCGATATGAAATAAGGAATTCGCTCGCGATCCTCGCGAATGCACAACATCTCTTCGTTCCGGTCGGAAGCGGTTATACAGAAGTGAGAATCGGTGCCGAAGCAACAGTTTCACTGCAATAGGCATTCCTGATGGTAATCAGCGATGACGGGCCATTAATTCTAGCTCGTCCGATCGGGGGCGTGTAAGACGTTGTGATAGGATTGCGTTTGTTTGCGAAACGCGCGCACGGTTTTCGGACTACGAGAGGTCACCTTGCAACACAAAACCACATTTGATATATTGAAGAGAATAATGCTTCATTTCAAGCACATATTTGCCCCCCTCCTGATACTATCGCTCTCATTTTTCGCTGAAAGTTGTGGAGTATTCAATTCGATTGGAGAAGGAATTTCCAGTGGATATGAGAATACACTTACGTACTTCAACGTCTATTACAACGCACGACGCCAATTCAAAGATGCGGAATCGCAAATCAAAGACGCGGCAAGAGCCGCCGAAGGAAAGAGCCCGGCAGGTGCTCAACCTTCACCGATACCGGCAGACGCTCAAAAAGAGCTCGACCTTGTCATTGACAAATGCTCCAACATTCTCGCATACCACAGTAAGAGTTCGTACGTCGATGACGCGCTAATGATGACCGGCAAAGCATTTTATTACAAAGCCGACTATTCGAAAGCAGAACGGAAATTTCTTGAATTGATTACCCAATATCCGAACAGCTCGTTGAATCTTGAGGCTCAGTTGTGGTATGCAAAATCTGAGGTGAAATTGGGTGAATTTGAACAGGCAAGGACGAATCTGACCGCTCTCATTGCTGCAACAGAGTCTGGCGGCAAGAGCGATATCTTGGCGAATTCCTACCTCATGATGGGCTGGCTTTCGGCGCGGAGCAACGCACTGGGGTCGGCAATCGAGTACTACAGAAGTGCTACAAAAATGGCCGAGAGCGATCAACTGATCGGCGAAGCATGGTTTCAAATTGGAAAACTCTATTTCGATGATGGTCAGTTCGAGAACTGCGCCGACGCTTCGCTCAAGGTACAGGAATACTCTGATGACGTCTATCAGATCTTCCGGAGCAAATTGTTGGCGACTCAGGCCTATCGAAATCTACGTTTCCTTGACAAAGCCCTTGGGCTCGAGAATGAGATAGCAAAAGACTACCGGTTCAAAGATTTCCTGGGAGCGGCTCTTCTGGAGCGGGCGAACATCCTGCTCACGGCACAACGGTATCCCGAGGCCATCGATATTTACCGGGCCGTTGACACGACGTACGCCAGAACGGAAACAGGTGCTACTGCGGATTTCGAACTTGGTAAGTACTATGAGGACACCGGAAACGACTATTCAAAAGCCAAAGACTACTACAGCCGTGCGATCACAGTGCCCGGAACCCCAGTCCTGGACGTAGCCTCGCATAAAGCCACTGCATTGAACCAATACTTCGCAAATTTGAAGGTGATATCCCTGACGGATAGTCTCTTGGCGCTGGCCTCAAAAGCTGACTCGAACGGCTTTGTAGCGGATTCCCTACTCAATCGCGGACGAGACAGTTCCGTTGTTTCCCGGGATTCCATAAGGAGTCCGCAGGCACCGGTTCGAGTCCATTTGAACGTGGATTCTCTGAATGCGATTGAAGCACGCGCCGCGGCAGGACTTGGGGAATTATTCTACACAGACCTCGCCATCCCAGATTCTGCAATTTTCTGGTTAAAATACTCGCTTCGTCACGAGTACAACGAGCACAGTGCACCGCGCATACTGTACATACTTTCTGAAATTGCTGCCTCGAACCCTGATAAATCGACTGTGTCATCGAAAGAATATCAGGGTCAGTTGATAAAAGACTTTCCCAACTCTTACTTTGCCAGGCAGGCACAGCACTTGTCAATCGCAGACAGCACGAGTGCGAAGGTCGCTGATTC
>CAZOIM010000010.1:11280-37456 GCA_964579855.1 uncultured Ignavibacteriaceae bacterium
GACAGTGCGCAGGTACGGCAACCTGGCGGACTTAATCCCAATAAGAATGCAGGCAAGACACCCGGGATCCTCTCGCGTCGAGCACGTATCCTGCAATCACAACAAGGCAAAACGATTGAAAGGGAATAAGTGATTCAGCAAATCGTTCGGGTGGAGTCGAACAAGGAAATTGCTGACGGCTTGTTCCTGATGAAGTTTGATTCCGTTAAGCTCGCCGCGAGCGCCAGGCCCGGCCAATTCCTCAACATCAGAGCAATGCAGCACTGGAGCCCCATGCTCCTGAGAAGACCTTTCAGTATCTCACGCGTTGTCGGTTCATCAATAGAGTTGCTCTATAATGTCGTCGGCAGGGGTACCAAATTCCTTTCCGCGCAACGGCCAGGAGACGATATTGATCTCCTTGGCCCTTTGGGACGCCCATTTCAATGGGATCAGCCAATGGGAACAGCGGTGATTGTTGCCGGTGGCCTGGGCATCGCACCGTTTCCTTTCTTGACAGATGCCTTGAGCAAAAAAAAGACTCCAGTTCTTACATTCGTGGGTTCACGAAGCCATTTCGATATCGACAAATTGTATTTGCAGAATGTGCACTATGCAACCGACGACGGCAGCAGGGGGTACAAGGGAAATGTGGTCGAATGTCTCGCGGAATATCTAGCGACGCACAATCTAGAGACACTCAAGATATTTGGATGTGGTCCAACCAGGATGCTGGCGTCTCTCTCAACGTTTGCACAGTCCAAAGGATTGATCTGCGAACTCTCCCTGGAAGGAGACATGGCGTGTGGAATCGGAATATGCCAAGGGTGTCCGGTCGAACGAAACCAAGGGACAAAAAAGTATGCCCTCGTGTGCACCGACGGTCCAACGTTCGAATGTCGTGAAATAAAACTCCCGGAATCATGAAGACCTCCTTCTCCATAGGAAACGTTGAATTCAAGAACCGCGTGCTCGTTGCCTCCGGGACATTTGGCTATGGAGACGAGGTTAAAGAGCTTGTGGATGTAAACAAGCTGGGCGGTATCGTCACAAAATCGCTCTCGTGGAAACCGCGAGACGGCAATCCGCCAAGAAGAATAGTCGAAACAGCCAGCGGCATGCTGAATTCCATAGGTCTTGCGAACATCGGCGTTCAGGCATTTATCAAGGAGAAACTTCCCTACCTGCGGACGCTGGATACCACAATCGTCGCCAATATTGCTGCGAGTTCAGTCCAGGAATACTGCGATGTTCTCTCTCTCCTCGAGAATCAGGACGGCATCGACGCGTACGAGATAAATGTTTCATGTCCGAACGTCAAAGAAGGCGGATTGAGTTTTGGAACAAACAGGGAGATGACGCAGGAAATTACTTCTCGACTCAGGCCCCTCACCCGGAAACCGCTGATCATGAAGTTGACACCGAACGTCACACACATTTCGGAATTTGCCCGTGCGGTTGAGGATGCGGGCGCTGATGCTGTGTCAGTCATTAATACGCTCATCGGGATGGCGGTCGATGTCCGGACCCGGAAACCAAAACTCTCTACCATTACGGGTGGATTGTCCGGGCCCGCAATCAAGCCGATTGCTTTGGCAAAAGTGTATGAAGTCGCGCAAGCGGTAAAGATCCCCATCTTTGGTATCGGCGGAATCCAAACGGTTGAAGATGCGTTGGAGTTTCTTCTTGTCGGGGCAACTGCGGTGCAGATTGGTACAATGAATTTCATCGATGCGGCCGCAAGCGTAAGAATCGCTGAAGAGATGCAGGCGTTTGCGGAGAAGGAAAACCTGGATGATGTCGGGAAGCTTGTAGGGGCACTGGACGCCAATATTAAACACTCAGTGCTTCAATCGTGGTTGTAGGCAATTCCCCCAAACACTCCTCTTCCAATCTCTCGAATCTGGAATCTTCTCGTAATTACTACTTTGATCCTAATGGTGCGTCGGTCTATTGTCCGTAACGAGACAAGTGAAATAATTTGAACGCATACAGCAAGTCAGTCCGGTACTTATACAGTCTTGAAGTCTTCGGAATGAAGTTCGGTCTGAAGGGGATACGGTCTCTTCTCTCTTCCATTGGAAATCCGCACAAGAACTTCCCCACGATCCACGTCGCCGGCACAAACGGAAAAGGCTCGACTTCTTCGATGCTGGCGGCCGTATTCACAGCCGCAGGCTACCGGACGGGGCTCTACACCTCTCCACATCTTGTCTCATTCACCGAGCGAATTCGCATAAACGGAAGACCCATACCGCGGAAAGATGTCATCCGAGTGACCAATCTGATCAAGAAGCAGGTAAACAAACAGAAAGCGACATATTTTGAGGCTGTCACTGCGATTGCATTCAAGTACTTCTCTGACGCCAAAGTGGATATTGCAATTATCGAGACCGGATTGGGAGGAAGGCTCGATGCCACAAACGTTTTGCAACCGCTTGTATCCGTGATAACGAATGTCAGTCTTGAGCATACGGAGATCCTTGGCAAGACGATCAGAAAAATTGCCCGGGAAAAAGCAGGGATTATTAAGACCGGCGTCCCGTGCGTAACCGGAATAGATTCTTCAATACCACTGACCGTACTACATCGTCGGGCGGCGAAGCTCAAAGCCCCATTCTACACGATGCGGGCAATAACCATCAAGATCAGGCAATCGTCGCTTGATGGCCTTCTTGTTGATGCAAAGGTGGGTAACTGGCAGTTTCGGAATCTACTTGTATCACTAGCAGGCCAACATCAGGCAAAGAATGTTAAAGTTGTTCTGCGCACATTGGCACTCATCGACGCGAATGAAACTTTTCGCATTGAAGAACGTCACATTCGCAGTGGCTTGAAGAATATTCAGAGGCTGGCAGGTCTGGAAGCCAGGTTGTCGGTAATTCACCGGCATCCGTTGATCATTGGCGATGTTGCTCACAACCCCGACAGTATTAAGAAACTGGTGGAGTCTTTGAGAGGCCTCGGGATCAGGAATGTTTTTTTGGTGTTCGGTGTTGTTCGAGATAAGGATCATAGCAGGATGATTCATTTCCTGAAGCCCATCACCCGAAATGCAATCTTGACCAAAGCACGAACCGAACGAGCCCGTTCCGTGGAAGATCTCGCCCTCGAATTTGGGCGTCAAAAAATCAACGTCATCGGGACAGAACAGAAGGTGAGTAAGGCCATTTCATCGGCTATCGCGGCCTCCACCCCACACGTTCCGATTCTGATTACCGGATCTCATTTTACGGTCGGAGAAGCACTCTCGTACCTTCGTTCGAGAAAATTTACTTGACAATAAACCACTATTGGGGTATATTTTTGGTGGAGCCGCGCTTAACACTTCATCCTATTCGCCGTTCTCCAACCAGAGCTCTTCAATTTAATCTGTCTCTTTTACCCAATCTAATTACTTCCTAACAACGAACGTTTGTACGTTTTTTCTCTCTCTCGATGTATTTTTTCTTCCCATTTTTTCAAATAAGGTAGATATGCCATGCCAATGGACATAACAGAATTAAAGTCCAAGAAGATCGCTGAACTCAATCAGATCGCCAAGGATATGAATATCCTGGGGTACAGCGACCTCCGAAAACAAGAACTTATATTCAAGATCCTGGAGGCGCAGACAGAGAAAGACGGCCTCGGCTTCAGCAAGGGCGTCCTTGAAGTTCTACCCGACGGATACGGTTTCCTGCGATCGGTTGGGTATAACTATTTGCCATCACCTGATGACATTTACGTTTCGCCGTCTCAGATCAAAAAGTTCGGTTTGCGAACCGGCGACAGTGTAAGTGGACAGGTACGGCCACCGAAAGAAGGAGAGCGTTTCTTTGCGCTCCTGCGCGTGGAAGCTGTGAACGATGATCATCCGGATTTGATTCGGGAGCGCACGCTGTTTGTCAACCTAACGCCCCTGTACCCAACTGAACGCATCAAGCTCGAAACTGTCCCCGGCGAGTACGCAATGAGAATACTGGATCTCCTTGCCCCCATCGGAAAAGGCCAGCGCGGTATAATTGTCTCGCCTCCGAAGGCAGGCAAAACCGTTCTCCTCCAAAAAATTGCCAACAGTATTACACGTAACCATCCGGAGATCAAACTCATCGTCCTGCTCATTGACGAACGACCTGAAGAAGTAACCGACATGGAACGATCCGTCAGCGCAGAAGTCATTAGTTCCACGTTCGACGAACCACCGGAGCGCCACGTACAGGTGGCGGACATGGTCCTTGAAAAGGCGAAGAGGCTTGTTGAATCAAAGAGGGATGTTGTCATCCTCCTCGACAGCATTACGCGACTTGCGAGAGCACATAATACCGTAGTACCTCACAGCGGCAAAATTCTTTCGGGCGGTGTTGACGCTAATGCACTTCATCACCCAAAACGATTCTTCGGAGCAGCGCGGAATATCGAAGAGGGAGGAAGCCTCACGGTTATGGCGACTGCGCTCATCGAAACAGGAAGCAGGATGGACGAAGTCATTTTCGAGGAATTTAAGGGGACGGGCAACATGGAAGTCGTGCTTGACCGCAACCTCAGTGACAGAAGAGTGTTCCCTGCGATGGATGTAAACCGTTCTGGAACCAGAAAAGAAGAAATGTTAATGGAGTCCGAAGACTTGAACCGCGTTTGGATCCTACGGAAGCTGTTGAGTGATTATGATCCCGTCGAGGCGATGGAATTTCTGCTTGAGAAAATGCGCGGGACGAAGTCAAACAAAGAGTTCTTGAAAGTCATGAATAGCTAGGGCGGTCCCTATGCGTGAAGTTGTAATCGTGAGTGGTTGTCGAACGCCAATCGGTTCTTTCCTCGGTTCCCTTGTCTCAATTCCGGCCCCACGCCTCGGAGCGATTGTTATCGAAGAGGCTATCCGCAGGGCCACTATCAGCAAAACAAGCATTCAAGAAGTGATCATGGGCAATGTGCTCACTGCGGGCATTGGACAGGCACCGGCTCGACAAGCGGCACTGTTTGCAGGTCTTCCCGAATCCGTCGAATGCATGACTGTCAACAAGGTATGTGGATCAGGTCTCAAAGCGGTCATGCTTGCATCACAGGCAATTCAGTCGGACGATGCCGACACAATTGTCGCGGGCGGCATGGAAAGCATGTCCAACGTGCCTTACTACCTGGAACGTGCACGCACCGGTCTTCGCATGGGCAACGCGCAGTTGATGGATGGAATGATTAAGGATGGGTTGTGGGACGTCTATAACGATTTCCATATGGGGAATGCTGCTGAGATTTGCGCCAAGGAATGTGCGATACCGCGTGAGGCTCAGGATGATTTTGCTATCATGAGCTATAAACGTGCTCAGGCGGCGACGAATGAAGGTCGTTTCAAGGAAGAAATTGTTGCTGTTAAAGTTCAAGGAAAGCAAGGCGAGGAACTCATCGACAAAGATGAGGAGCCATTTAAGACGAACTTTGAAAAGATCCCAAAGCTCAAACCATCGTTCCAGAAGGACGGGTCTGTAACAGCAGCGAACGCATCCAAGATAAACGACGGTGCGGCTGCCCTCGTGGTCATGTCAGGGGAACACGCGAAGAAAATCGGCGTGAAGCCTATTGCGAGAATCCTTGCGCAAGCTTCATCCGCCAAGAAGCCTGAGTGGTTCACGACCGCTCCTGCAGATGTTATCACAAAAGTGCTGAAGAAGGCCGGATTACGCCTCGCGGATATCGATTTGTTCGAAATAAACGAAGCGTTTGCCGTTGTCACCCTTGCGGTGTCAAAAATTGTCGGACTTGGCATGGATATAGTAGACGTCAACGGAGGCGCAGTAGCGCTGGGGCATCCGATCGGAGCGAGCGGTGCCCGCATTCTCGTAACGCTTCTGAATTCACTAAAGCAGAGAAACAAAAAGCGGGGATTAGCTGCAATATGCATCGGTGGTGGGGAAGCAAGTGCTGTCGTTGTAGAGTTGGTTTAGTGAGAAAAAGACCTGACTGCTATTTCAACATTGTCTGATTGAGAGCCGTGGAAATTAAGAATGTGACAGTAATCGGTGCCGGCACGATGGGTAACGGAATAGCCCACGTGTTTGCGCAGTATGGATTCAATGTTATCCTGAACGACGTCAAGCAGGAATTCATCGACCGCGGGCTGAGTGCCATCAAATCAAATCTTGATCGTCAGGTCAAGAAAGGAATTCTCAACGAGCAGCAAAAGATCGAAACACTTTCAAGACTCAAGACGACTACCAAATTGAACGATGCCTGCTCCAATGCGGAAATTGTCATCGAAGCTGTAACGGAGAACGAACTTGTCAAGAAGGACTTATTCCGGTCTGTCGACAAGCTCACCAAGCCCGGCGCTTTGTTGGCCTCAAACACATCCTCGATTTCTATAACAGCACTAGCGGCGGTAACGTCGCGTCCGGAAAAAGTCATCGGAATGCATTTCATGAATCCCGTCCCGGTAATGAAGCTTGTCGAAATCATTCGAGGACATTCGACGTCCAACGATACGTTCGCCGCCATCAAGCATCTGACCGAAAAACTGGATAAGACACCAGTAGAAGTCAATGACTATCCAGGATTTGTGTCGAATAGAGTCTTGCTGCCGATGCTCAATGAAGCAATGTTTTGTGTTATGGAAGGGGTGGCGACACCCGAATCGATTGATACCGTGATGAAGCTTGGCATGAATCATCCGATGGGACCTCTTCAGTTGGCGGATTTTATTGGTTTGGATGTGTGCCTGTCGATTATGAATGTGTTGCACGAGGGGCTCGGCGATTCGAAGTACAGACCTTGTCCGCTCTTAAAGAAAATGGTAGCCGCTGGCCATCTTGGACGCAAGTCGGGTAAAGGCTTCTACGATTATTCACCACCGACAAAGCAGTAGCCTCCTGCAAAGACTCAAACGCCTCTTGATGGTGCAAAAGTCCGTGCCATAGGAAGAACACTTCAACGAAACCTACTCAAATGAATTTCGAATTCAACGAAACGCAGTTGATGATCAGAGAAACGGCGAGGAAATTCGCGGAGGAGAAGCTTGCTCCGTCGGCTGACGAGCGTGATGAAAAGGAACTGTTCCCGACCGATGCCATCAAGGAAATGGGTGAACTTGGTTTTATGGGAATGATGGTCTCTGAGCAGTATGGCGGCGCTGCACTCGACACGATCTCTTATGTCCTTGCAATGGAGGAAATCTCGAAGGTGGATGCTTCAGCGGGAGTTGTGATGTCCGTAAATAATTCACTGGTGTGCTGGGGGATCGAAACATTCGGTTCTGAGCAGCAAAAAGAAAAGTACTTGCCGGATCTTGCGACGGGCAAGAAGCTCGGAGCGTTTGCCCTTTCCGAGCCCGAGGCCGGAAGTGACGCTACCAACCAGCGGACCACCAGCGTCCGAAGCGGGGATCACTACGTAATCAACGGGATGAAAAATTTCATCACCAATGGTGCGCACGCAGACGTGGTGCTTGTCATGGCTTCAACGGACAGGTCGAAAGGCGCCAAGGGCGTCAGTACGTTTATTGTAGAAAAGGGACTTCAGGGCTTTAGCGTGGCAAAAAAAGAGAGAAAGCTCGGAATTCGAAGCTCGGATACGGTTTCTCTCGCATTTCAAGATGTCACCGTTCCAGTCGAAAACCGCATCGGCGAAGAAGGGTCTGGGATCAAGTTTGCACTCAAAACTCTCGATGGGGGGAGAATCGGCATTGCAGCCCAGGCACTGGGAATTGCTCAAGGAAGTCTGGACGCAGCCACCAAATACAGTAAAGAACGAAAAGCGTTCGACCATCCGATTGCTGATTTTCAGGCGATTCAATTCAAACTCGCGGACATGGCAACAAATGTTGAAGCGGCGAGAATGCTCGTACTCAATGCGGCATCATTGAAGGATCGCAAAGAACCCTACAGTGTAGCAGCTGCTATGGCCAAGCTCTATGCCTCCAAAGTTGCTGTGCAAAGTGCGTTGGAAGCAATTCAAATCCACGGCGGCTACGGATACATTCGTGAGTATAAGGTCGAGCGATTCCTGCGGGACGCAAAGATCACGGAGATCTATGAAGGCACATCCGAAATTCAGCGTGTCGTTATAGCTCGATCGTTGTTACAGTAGAAAACGAAATAAACCATCCTCCAAGCCTCGTTGTCACGATCCGGCCATCTCTCCCATTCAGTCCGCAAAAGTGATATCTACTCTTCCCGTTCTTACGAACATTGCCGTCTCAGTCAAATACCGGTAAACGAGTACGATTGCATGATTCGCGGAAATTCCAATCGAAGGATTCGGTTTCACCATTCCGGGCGAACACTCCACGGGCAATAGACGTGTTGTTGGTCGGCAATCCTCGCCGCTTGCACGATGATCCCGCTCCTACACTTAAGAGTTGCTCGATGAAGGTTCCAAAGCTGCCCGGCAGACTAGGGTATGCCGTCTTGTTTTTGCTCTGAAGTTTTGGTACAATCACTCGGAAGGCGATTGTAACCGGATTCCCGGACAAAGTAAAACACGTCAATGTTTGTACTTTTTCGATCGTTCAAGTCTTTACACGAAAGGTCTACCAATGAGCAGAGGACTAAAAATCGGATTGGCTATTGTCGCGGCCGTAGTACTTGTTGCCGCTATCTTTGTTAGCTGGACAGTCGGAACGTACAACAAAATAGTCAATGCAAATGAGACTGTTACCGCCGGTTGGAGTCAAGTCGAAAATCAGTATCAGCGTCGGTATGACCTGATTCCGAATCTGGTGGAAACAGTCAAGGGATTTGCTAAGCAGGAACAAACGGTTCTTCTCGGCGTAACGGAGGCACGGGCGAGCGTCGGTTCTTTGAAAGTGACCCCCGAAGTGCTTCGCGATCCAAAAGCGTTTGCCCAGTTTCAGAAAGCTCAGGATGGATTGAGTTCCGCCTTGCAACGGTTGCTCGTTGTGACCGAAAACTACCCCCAATTGAAATCAAATGAAAATTTCCTTGCCCTTCAGTCACAGCTTGAAGGAACAGAAAACAGAATCGCCGTGGAGCGAAAGAGATTCAACGAAGATGTCCAGACGTACAATATTATGATCAGGCAATTCCCGGGCTCCGTCGTCGCAGGATTCGGACACTTTCAGGAAGCGCAGTATTTCAAATCGGCTACAGGAGCGGAGCAAGCTCCTCAAGTAAAATTCTAGGGACCTATCCATGAATCGGACGATCCTGATCCTGGCTGTCGCATTGGTCGTTGTTGGTCAAAACCTCGAAGCCCAAAAACAAATTCCCCAGATCGAACAGCGTGTGAACGATTTCACGAATACGCTTTCGTTCAACGAATGGAAATCCATGGAGAATATGTTGAAGCGATTTGAGGATTCGACATCAACGCAAATCGCCGTTTTGATGGTTGATTCGCTCAACGGCCAGTCAATCGAAGAGTATGCTGTGAGCGTATTTGACAAGAATAAGATTGGTCAAGCCAGGAAAGATAACGGAGTTCTCCTCGTCGTCGCGAAAAACGACCGCAAGATCAAGATCGAAGTTGGATATGGATTGGAAGGTGTGCTCACCGACGTTCTCTGTGAGCAAATTATCGATAAGGAAATGGTCCCTCAGTTCAAGGATGCCAACTTCTATGGGGGACTTCTTACCGGCGTTACGAGTATCATGGGGGCGGTATCGGGAGAATATAAGGCCGAACCGCGCGGGAAAGCTGCTCCTGCAATTTCTGGCGGACTGGTTGCGATCTTCCTGTTGTTTTTCTTCTACGGAATTTTACCATTGGTGGCATCCCGCCGCCGAACGATCATTGGTTCTGGAGGGTGGAATCATTTCTCGGGGTGGGGATATGGTCGCGGATGGGGCGGTGGCTTCGGTGGAGGATTGGGCGGTGGAATGTCCGGCGGAGGATTTATGGGAGGCGGAGGAATGTCGGGAGGCGGCGGAGCGACCGGAAGCTGGTAGTCCACAATCCTGAAATGTTGATGGAAATTGATGAAAGTCTTTGAATGATCGTGTTGATGGAAAGGAACGTCTCGCGGATCGATCTCGAACTCGTGAGACAAAAGGTCGAATCGCTGGGGTTGGTGCCGCACATTTTTGCAAGTGCGCAACGGACGACGATTGGGATAACCGGGAACAAAGAGCGGATTGATAGCGACCTGTTCCTGAGTATGGCCGGGGTCGAAGACGTTATTCAGGTTTCGAAACCTTATAAATTGGTGAGCAGGGAAGCCAAGCTCGAAGACACGGTCGTCAAAGTTGGCAAGGACGAAATCGGCGGACGCGAATTGACGATTATTGCCGGTCCGTGTTCTGTTGAAAGTCGGGGACAAATCCTTGAGATCGCCGGGATACTGAGTGACCTGGGAGTGAAATTCCTTCGCGGTGGCGCCTACAAACCAAGAACATCCCCATACTCCTTTCAGGGTTTGAAACAGGAAGGTCTCGAGTATCTGAAGGAAGCTGCACTCAAGACGGGGATGCACATTATTACCGAAGTAAAGGACACGGAGACGCTGTCTCTCGTGGCAGAGTACGCTGATATCCTGCAAGTTGGCTCCCGCAACATGTACAACTATTCGTTGCTGGAACAAATCGGGAAGCTGAGGAAACCGGTTCTTTTGAAGCGTGCATTTTCTGCGACCATCGAAGAGCTGATGATGGCAGGAGAATACGTGGCGTCGCAGGGGAATTACCAAATAGTGTTTTGTGAGCGCGGCATCAGATCATTCGACACAATCACGCGGAATGCGTTGGATTTAAACGCAGTCCCGCTCATAAAAAAACTTTCCCATTTGCCAATTGTCGTCGATCCCAGCCATGGAACGGGTGCGTGGGATCTGGTACTACCTATGGCACAGGCGGCAGTGGCTGCAGGTGCGGACGGACTTATGATCGAAGTACATCAGGATCCGACGTCTGCGTTGTCGGACGGTTTTCAGTCACTTCGACCGGATAAATTTAAGCTGCTCCTCGAGCGACTTGCCCGGCTCGCGCCGTTGATGGGGAAGTCATTATCGGCGAAATCGGCGCCGTCGCTCATTACCAATAACTAAGAAAGCAGCTTTGGACAACGGTAGTGTCAATGTTCTCTTCGTCGATGACGATGAAGAAGCCATCAAATTCGTAGAAGTCGTCCTCCGCAAAGTGGAGGAGTTTCGATTCCAGATTCTTGCAAGAAACAGCGGGGAGGCGGCCCTTCAGGAGTTGGCGACGAATAAGGAAATTGATCTCATCATCATGGATTATTTCCTTCCTGGGGTAAACGGGTTCGAAACGGCAAAAACAATCTTCGAGAAGAATTATAAGATCCCGATCGTATTCCTGACTGTCAACCGGGATATGAATATTGCGATCGAAGCGATGAAACTCGGCGTGGCCGACTACATCCTGAAAGAAGATTTGAATAACGCCTTTTTTGTCCAAACGATCCTCGGCGTGTTGCGGAAACAAAAACTCCTTCGTGAACTGTCAGAACTCGAGGTCAAAAAGAAACGACTGGAGGCATTGCAGGAGGTAATCATCGGAATCGTACGCGAGGTCGATATGCCTCTGGGAGAGATGAAAAAAATCCTCAATGTCCTCGCAACAAAAGGGGTGGAGGAAAAGAACCTGCGCTACCTCAAACTGATGAAAGAAAATGTCGAACGCATCGAACAGAGAATAGAAAAGCTCAAGAATCTCAAGGACGACAAGACAGTGCAATACATCAAGGACATCAAAATGATCGACCTGTCATGACAACGCACGTCAAGAAGTTTCTTCCGGAAAGCGATCTTCACGCAATCGCTCGTTTTATCGGCGAACAGGAACTCTCCACGTCTGGGCAGATAAAGGTATCGATCCGCCAACGCCGCGCAAGAAAGGAACGTGGAGTATCCATTGAAGACCTGGCGCGCAAGGAGTTCCACGCCCTGGGAATGACCAAGACGACGGAGCGAACCGGAGTGCTTATTTTTCTCCTGCTTGAGGACCGGAAATTCCACATCCTGGCGGATGAAGGAATTCACAAAAAGGTAACCGAAGGGACGTGGCAAATTATTGCGAATGAAATGGCCCGTCATTTTTCAGAACAGAAATTTCTTGACGGCATCCTGCAAGGGATAAGGGCGGTCGCCGCGGAATTGCGAAAACACTTCCCGCCAAAACCCGGCATGAATAGAGAACTCTCGAACACGGTCCGGCTTCAGTAAATGCTTTTGTGAACGCAGTGTCTGTGAATACCATGAAGTGTAAAGTTGCCGTAGCCCAGCTTGATGCACGCATCGGCGATCCGATTGCCAACCGGGAAACCCATCTTCGTTTTATTGACAGAGCCATCAAAAGCAGGGCAAGCCTGATCGTGTTTCCGGAACTCAGCCTGACCGGGTACACGTTGAGGGATCTCGCAGGTGAACAGGCGATCGACCCCCAGTCGGATCGGATGCTCGATCCCTTTAAAAGGAAAAGCAAACAGATTTCGATTGCGATGGGGTTCGTCGAAAGCGGGAGCAATCATGGGATCTACAACTCTGCAATGTTTCTGGAAGACGGAGAAATCAAGCATGTCCACCGGAAAGTCTATCCCCCGACGTATGGCATGTTTGAGGAAGGAAGATATTTCAGCCAGGGGTCCTCTGCCCAGGCATTCGATTCGAAGCTTGGTCGGTTCGGGATGCTGATCTGTGAAGATCTCTGGCATATGTCGCTTCCCTACATGCTCGCAATGGATGGCGCTGAATCGATTCTTTGCCTCACGGCGAGCCCGACGAGACTCGGCGGCGACAAGGCATCGTTGACCATCGCGGAGGTCAACCACGAACACCACCGTACCTATGCGCGCCTTCTCAACGTCTATATGATCTTCAGTAACCGCGTCGGGATTGAGGACGGTGTAAGTTTCTGGGGTGGCTCCACAGTGACTGACCCTCAAGGCTCGCAAATTGCCGAGGGAAAATTGTTTGAAGAGGATATGATTACTGCGGATCTTGATTCGAAGCAAGTCCAACGTGCAAGACGCGCATCACGCCATTTCCTTGACGAGCGTCCTGAAATCCTTTTGCGGGCTCTCCGCAAATCCTTCCTTCGTGTTTGATGCCAGTCGCGCTGTGCAGATTGTATCAACGCGACGACAAACCATTTATTGAATCTCCCCCCTTTTTTTGATACCTTGCAGTTTAAGTAATCAGGATCGTAGAGTACCGTCCGCGTCTGCACGACTCAACGTTTTCGCTGCGCAGGATGGGCGATCCGGCAAAACTTGGACCTGGATTGAATGACTGGCTATTTCGTGCAAATCCGGCTAACGGTCACAGTTCTCGCTTTGGGAACATGTGCGGTACCTGCCGCGTCGCAAGAGATGCCTCGACCTTCGACGTCGATGGTTATACGGCAGCAGATGGGAAGTATCGCAGATGAAGTTGTTGGGAAGCTTCAGCTAGCAGCCGGTAGCGCAGTGATAGTTGCCGTACAACCTTACTCCCGAAAGGAATTTGTCGAGAATGCCTTTGCAGGATCTCTGCAAAATCGGGGATATCGGCCGTTTATGAAAACGACACGAGACTCTGAAGGAATGAGTCTCAAAGTTTCCGTGCTCAATGATCGTGTGCAGTTTAAAGAGATCGGTCAGAAGCTGTTTGAACGGACCGTCCAGACAGATTTGGAAGCCCGTGTAGAAAATGCCAACGGTGAGTCTTTGGCTTCTATGGGACTGTTCCATCGGATTGGCTTAGACACGGTTGCGGTGAAAGACGTCGATGCGGCAGCTCCTCACCAGGTGGACGGAGTCGATGAGGACACAACTTTTTTTCAAAGGTTCGTAGGTCCATTGATCGTTCTCGCTAGCGGTATTATTGTCGTATATCTGTTCTTTACGGTGAGGAGTTGAGGATTCGTTGGCTTTACGTTGGAGTGGTTCTGTTTCTGACGGCAGAGTTTGTTCTTTCTCAAAAAGTCGATTCGGCTTCAACAATGACGTTGCTCTTCTTCGGGGACGTCAATCTCGGTCGGAATCTTGGACAGGATCTGTTGAAGGGAAAAGTGGACTATCCCTTTGAACGGATGAGCTCAATCCTCCACTCTGCGGATTGTGTCTTTGTCAACCTGGAATCACCGATCGCAGACCAAAACGGTGAAACAGAAGATCCGAATTCGAATTTCATTTTTTGTGCTCCGCCTGTTGCGGCTTCCGTGCTCAAGAATGCGGGAGTGACCATTGTCTCAACGGCCAACAACCACGCGTTTGATTATTCCCTTCACGGCATCCGTGAAACCATCAGCGCATTGGAACACGAGAGTGTGCTTCATGTCGGTACGAGCGCGGATTCGGCGGGCAGAATATCGCCTGTCATTATCCGCCACAAAGGAATTGCAGTCGGGTTTCTGGCCTATACGCAATTTGTTAATGGCGGCGGTTCGGGACAGGGAAGGATTGCATTGTTCGACTCCGTGCGGGCCCGAAGGGACATCAAGCTTCTTAAACGAGAATCGGACTTTGTTGTCGTCAGCTATCATGGGGGCACCGAATACTCGGAGGAACCGGATGCGAGGACGAAACGACGGCTCGAAAGCCTGGTGCGGGCGGGTGCGGATGTGGTGATAGGGCACCATCCACACGTTCCTCAAGGAATGGAATTCCTGGACGGGAAAATGATTTTCTATTCACTGGGAAATTTCGTTTTCAACCAGGCAACACCGTGGGGAAAGCGATCGTTTGGAGCAGAATTGAAAATTCAGAAATTGCAGAACGCATTGAACATCGTATCGATACGGTTGATCCCCATTCGCGCATACAAGCAGCCGGCGACCGATCTGCAGCCATCGGACGTTGATTCACTCGTCAGTCGATTGCGGAGATCATCCAATACGACTATTACTACACGAAATGATTCACTGTTCGTCACCTTATTACAACCTGGTTATTCACGATGAAAATAGCGGCAGTAAGTGTTCTCTTTCTCTTTGCAGCGTTTGTTTCAGGATGTGGATCGAGCGAGCCCACGGAGCAATTGAGTGCCGAAAAAAGGTTCGCCGTCGGCATGAGACTCTTCAACAATGGAGACTATCTCGATGCGATTGAAGAATTCAGAATCATCACCCTGCAATTCCAGGGAAGCGGTGTTGCGGACGGGGCCCAGTACTTTCTGGCCGAGTGCCGTTATATGAGGGAAGAATTCATTCTCGCTGCCTATGAATATGATCAGCTGGTGCGGACGATGCCTTCCAGTCCGTATGTTGCCAAAGCCCGTTACAAACGCGCTTTGTGCTACTATCGCCTTTCCCCGCCGTCGTATCTCGATCAAACATATACCCGTAAGGCAATCGATGAGTTTCAATCGTACATCGAGTACACCCCCGCCGATTCGCTCGTACCTGAGGCAGAGGCAAAAATTATGGAGATGAATTCGAAACTCGCCGAAAAAGATTATAACGACGGGGTCATCTACATGAGAATGGGATATTACCGGGCCGCCGTAGTGTATTTTGAAGACGTCATAGAGAAGTTTCACGATACGCCGTACGCCGAGCTTGCTCAACTCAGAAAGGTCGAGTCATTAAGCGAACGAAAGAAGCTGGCTGACGCCATGAGTGAACTGGAGATTTTCTATAAGAAGTATCCGAACAGTCAGCACAAGGGAGAAGCTGACGAGCTGCTCGTCAAGATCAAACAGAGAATTTCCGATGAGAAGGGACAGAAGAAGGACAATCCAATGAAACAGGTTGAGACCGCAAACAAAGCGGAACACGCAAATTGAAAACAAAAACACAGGATACCCGGTTCTGCAGGAATTCCATCGTTGAAATGACCGAGATGGTTCTGCCGAACGATGCAAATCGATTGGGCAATCTCCTCGGAGGCAGACTTATGCACATGATGGATATTGCTGCTGCGATCGCCGCATCGCGTCACACCAACCGCGTGTGCGTGACCGCATCCGTCGACGAACTTCATTTTCACCATCCAATTCTGATTGGCGAAGTTGTGATCCTTCAGGCCTCGGTGAACCGCGCTTTTCGAACTTCGCTCGAAGTTGGTGTTCGGGTCACGAAGGAAGATCTTCTCACCGGGAAACGAACGCACACGAACTCGGCATATCTTACGTTTGTGGCGATCGATGAAGAGGGACGGCCTGTTCCGGTTCCCCTCATCAAGCCTCAAACAAGCGAGGAAAGAAGGCGGTACAGAGATGCTGCGCGCAGGCGCAGTCAGCGATTGCTTCACCGAGGGAAATCCTGAGCAAGATTCGACCAGAAGGACAAAAGAAACGTTTGTGTTCCATCTCCCGATTCAACGAATTCACCGGATCAAGCCTCTTGTTATCTTCATTTTCCTAATCCTGGAATTTGGAAGGGAATGCAACGCCCAGGTCCGCGAATCGACCCTTGGGGTGGTTCGCTCGTTTGCGACACCTGGCGCGTTCCGTTTTTTCAAACAGTTGCCCGATAGCGGAAGCTCCTCCGTTTCACTCATGCTTTGGAACGACAGATCCCGGGAATTGGTTCTGGCACGCATCGACTCGTCGTTTGAAAATCTCGCCACGGAACATCATGCACTGCGTATCCCATTTGACGATATCCTGATTGCCGATGTTAACCACGATTCGAAATCAGAGATTGTCTTCTTAAGCAGACCGGAGCGCACGATCAGTATAGTCCTCAATCTTACGAGAGACACGCTCGATGCAGACCGTACCGTCCTCCTGCCATTCGTGCCGACGGGATGGAAAGTGGGCGATATTAATAACGACGGGAACGCGGACATACTGCTGTTTGATCGCAATAACCCCGGGATCGTGCCATTGTTCGGAAAAGGAAATGGAAAATTTGTTGTCGGCAAGACGATCGCTCCTGACCTCGCCATTGGAAGCATCGCGCTCACACATCTGAACAATGACGACTTACTCGATATCGTTGTCTATGACTGGGTAAAGAGTGAACTTCATCTTCTGTACGGCGTCGGCCATGGGAGATTCCTTGATCAGAGCACGTTTCCAGTGCAAGGAAATGTCTCGGAAATACTCCCGGCCCGGCTGGATCCATCCAACAACCTCGACCTTGTATTGGTGACTCAACGACCTTCGGAAATTCAAGATTGGCAGGGGAATGGGATTGGAGACTTCAAGTTGTCCAAACGTGCCCGCCTCGATAATACCCTGGTTGCGAATGCGTTTGGAGACTTTAATGGAGATCTATTGTCGGATTTTGGGTTCATAACCCAATCTCCATACGTTCAAATACTCATAAACAATGGCGATGAATGGCTTACGGATCGGTTGCAGTTCGCGGCAGGGACGGAACCAGTATCAATCATTCTTCGCGATTTCAATGACGACGGGAAGACCGATGCGCTCATCCTGGATCGGGCCGGGAAGATGCTTCGACTCTATTTTAACGGCGCGCAAGATAATACACTTCGTGACTCACTGGAATTCGCAGCGGCCCCCTATCCGACGGGTATCGCGATTCACAAGGTAGGTTTTAGCACGAGTAACGATCTGGCTGTCGTGAATTCCCAGGGACGATCGTTGTCCCTCTTTGCAAACAGAGAACGGGGAGGGTTACTGGGTCAGACACCGTTTTCACTTTCAATCAATCCACAATTCTTGGCCTTTCACTCATTGACGGATTCTTCGGCTCGTTTTGTCGTCACTTCAAGCGCAGGGGATTCGCTCTTGTTGCTCAGCATGAATTTCAAGGATAGTTCGTCCTCCTATGCAGTGATTCCGAGCGAAGGATCGGTTCAGGTTGTTCAAACCGGCATCAACGGAGTTGGGCAAGTCGAGTTCTTTACTTTCAATACGTTCGTTGGCGATCAGAATCCGGACATTCACTACTATGAACGTCTCGATCCTGGTACATTTGTTGAACAATCGTTTCACCTTGCCAAACCTGATGAACTCCTTGGCGCCACGGCGGCGTTCATGAACGGAGATCAATACCCTGATCTGATTTACATTTATCATAACGCTGATTCGGGAAACGTCGATCTTGCTGTATCGTATGGCGATTCTCTTATGTCTTATGCACAAAGACATTTTTCCATTGAATTGCCGGGAATGCGTGCCGCGCCGTCGTATGTATGGACTGGTGCATTCAGCCATCCTGACACCACCGATCTTCTGATCTACTTCGGTGCCCCTTCGAACATACTTGAAGAGGCTCGCGGAAAAGGAAATGGCCAATTTGATCAACCGGTTGAGGTACTTCGGGATGTTCAATTGACAAACCGCTCCATGCTACAAATTGTCGACGCCGATAGTGATGGGATACCTGATATTGTCCTGAATAATGTCAACGTCGGTGCAATCGGTTGGCTGCGTAATGCCGGCGAAGGAAGATTTGAATCTTGGCAAACTCTTGTGGGAGCCGATGCCGGAGAATTCTTTGCAGTGGGAGATCTCAACGGAGATGGGATCGCAGATATTGCTGTTTCCCGGATTGCAAAGAGGACCATTACGATCTACAGCGGTGCGCTCTTGTTCAAGCGGGGGAACAATGCCAGCGCACGGTAGGTATGCTGTTGTAATTGTTATCCTGTTCCTGCGCATCTCATTGCACGCGCAGCAGATCGGCCACCTGCGTCAGACGATTCGATCATTGCAGAATGATCCCGCAATGCAATCCATCGTACTACCTGATTCGGGAACCGTAAAATGTGCCACTCCGTATTTGCTTGCCGTTCACTCCCGATGGAATCTTTTGTCCCCTCAATCGAAGGAGGGACTGTCCCGAGTAATGCAAAGGCCTACGCTGCAGACCAGCACGTTGAGTCCATCCGGAAGGTTTCGGATCCACTTCGATACAACAGGTGCCAATCAGCCGGCACTTATTGCCGCGGGTCAGGATGTGCCGAATACCACGAAGGCCTACGTCGATTCTGTAGCGAAGGTTCTTGATTACGTTTGGACGTACGAAATTGACACGCTGGGGTACGATCCCCCGCCACCCGACGGTATCGAGGGAGGAGGACCTGAATTCGACGTCTATGTCGAAGATCTTGGTCCTGGCGAATTCGGCTATACAGATTGGTTGGACGCAGACGCTATACCAACTCCTTATAATACCCGTTTTCCAACATTCATCGTCATGGATAACGATTTTTTGGGTCTCCGTACTTCTGGGATGAATGGACTGAAAGTTACGTGTGCGCACGAGTTTCATCATGCGATTCAAATTGGGGCGTATGGATTGTGGTCTGAAAGTGATTTCTATTTCAATGAGTTGACCTCTTCCTGGATGGAAGACGTTGTCTATACGCAAGTAAACGATTACTATTACGACGTCATCAACTACTTCCAGGGGTTCAGAGATTCTCAGGGCTTTCCTCTTTCCTTCACCTACTATAACCGGGCTTCGTTCGCAGGGTATGAGCGAAGCATCTTCGGCCATTTCCTGGCAAAACGTTATGGCAGAGATATCATGAAAGAGATTTGGACCGGGATGCGGACGGAGCCCTTTATCGAGAGTGCCCGCGATGACTTTGCCCGCCACGCCACCGATTGGAATACGGAATTTTCACAGTTCACGTACTGGAATTTCTTTACCGCTGATCGTGCCGATACACTTAAATTCTACCCGGAAGGGAATCATTATCCCAGATTCTTGCCAAACTTCTCTGCAACGTTCTCGGGCAATTCAAGCTCAATTATGTCGGGTGCTTATGTGCTCTCTTCTTCCATGTTCGAGTTTCGCCTTCCGCAAGATACACTTACGGCGATTATCGCGAATACAGATTTTAATGCAGCATTCAATCAGGACAATGCTGCCAAACAATTGGAAATTGATCTTACAAAAGGCGAGCTGACAATTCCGCACGTGGCTCTGGCGAATGGATATACTATTGGTATATCAACCGCTGAACCCAACAAGTGGCGGACATTCTATACACTTGCTTCGACTGAGACCGACATTCCGAAGTTGAAGCTCCAGGCGTCTCCAAATCCGCTACGCCTCACTGAAGCGTCACAACTCCTCCTGCCGCTGAATGGTGCGATCAGCTCCAAAGCCACGGTATTTTTTCTCTCGAGTTCGCTCACCCTGCAATATTCGGGTGACTTTGATGTGGTGAATCAATCGGGAAATCAATTTATTGTCGTCCCGACATATGTCGTCAGGTCACGCCTGAAGTCAGGAGTGTACTTTGTCGTTGCAAAATCCGTTGGTAACGAATTTACGTGGAAGATTGCGGTCATCCAATGAGCCTTATTCAAATCAACGCAGCCAGTATCTCAAAGACATTCAATCGCCGGAAGATTTTTTCCGACATTTCTTTCAAACTCTCGGCACCTGCTTCCATCGCCATCACGGGAAAAAACGGTGCAGGGAAATCAACGCTCTCCAAGATTATCGCCGGTGTCTTGAGCAGCACCTCCGGTGAACTCATCTTTGAGTTTGAAGGAAAAACTCTTGACGAGGAGGGAAGAAAGAGGCATATCGGTTTCGTTTCACCCTACTTGAATCTCTATGATGAATTCTCGGCGATGGAAAACCTTTTCCTATTAATGAGAATCCGGACCTCCAATAGCGAGGCAAGTGACAAGATCATCCAACTTCTCAAACGATTCAATTTGTGGGAGAGGAGGGATGATGCAATTCGTGCATACTCTACAGGTATGAAACAACGCCTGAAATACGTATTCGCCCTTGCACAATCCCCATCTGTACTTATCCTTGATGAACCCACCGCCAACTTGGATATTGATGGCATAAAGGTTGTAGAAGATGTAGTGGCAGAGCAAAAACGATCCTCCATCCTTATCGTTGCCACGAATGATTCTGCGGAGGCGGCTTGGTGCGAAAATATTGTCCGACTTTGATTCATTGACCGATCCTGTCAGAAAATCGCCGTTAAGTTACAGGAATTGCGAAATACCCGCTGATTCTTGCTGTTCGCGACGGATTTAGCTAATTTGAGAATGATGAGTTTTTCAACAAGTACATATGCATTGATCGAAAAGGACGTCAGATCTGAATTCAGGACGAGATATGCCTTGAATGCTCTTCTGATGTTCGTCGTTACGGCGGTCTCGACCATTTTGTTTGCGCTGCGTTCGGACAATCCCTCCCTGGAACTCCTTTCGGGAATGTACTGGGTCGTAATTTTCTTCACGGCGATGTCAGGATTATCGAGAATTTTCGTGAGCGAAGAGGAACGTGGGACCGTTCTCGTTCTGCAGTTGATAGCTTCGCCCACGGTTGTCTACTTTGGAAAGCTGCTTTTTAATTCGGCTTTGACATTGGTACTCACCACCGCGGTGACAATTCTCTACATGCTGATGTTCCCCGGTTTCGTGATCAACTCCTATGGAATTCTCTTCCTTACGGTTCTGTTGGGGAGTCTCGGATTTGCAGCAGCGGCGACGATTATTGCAGCCATCATTGCGAAGGCTGGGGCAAGAGGAACTCTCTATCCTGTGCTCTCGTTACCAGTGTTGATTCCGCTTCTCATGACCGTCATGAACGCGACAACCCGCGCTCTCGCCGGGGAACCATTGGCGAATGCGATGGGGGAATTGCAGGTTCTTGTCGGTTATTTTCTTGTGATGGTGGGCGGCTCCTATCTTCTCTTTGATTATGTCTGGAAGGATTAGCATGAAGTTTGTGAAATTCGGTGCGGTCATACTGGTCACATTCGTGCTCGTGGCGGGTATCGCTATCCCGACTTCGGCACAGCCGACATCGTGGTTTCAATTCCCCGTGATTCCGGGTCTCGAGGAAAAAGCGAGGAATATATTCTTCCACGTGCCAACGGCCTGGACGGCAGTAGTGGCTTTTCTGCTCTCATTGTATTACGGCGCCCGGTACCTTCGCAAGCGCGATATTGACGATGACATTCGTTCGGTATCGTCGGCCAGCCTCGGGTTGATGTTCTGTGTCCTGGCAACCATTACCGGATCCGTTTGGGCAAAATTCAATTGGGGATCGTTCTGGAACTGGGACCCGCGCGAAACATCGATCTTTGTCCTTCTCCTTATCTATGGAGCATATTTTGCGTTACGATCTTCACTCGAAGTGGAGGAAACACGGGCAAAGCTTTCGGCGGTCTACTCGATTGTGGCAGGCCTGACGGCGCCATTCTTCGTTTTCGTCATGCCGAGGATTATGTCCGGTCTGCACCCGGGAGCCAAAGGAGATGAAAGCGGATCGACGCCCGTGGCGCAATTGCATATGCCAGCGAACATGCGAACGGTCTTCTTCCTCTCACTGATTGGATTTACGCTCCTGTTTGTGTGGTTGTTAAATGTAAAAATACGGCTTGCCAGAATAGAATATCAACGAAGCATTATTCAATCTTGAGGAACAGTATGTTAGAATTCTTTCAGCAAAACCAGATGTACGTTGTATTGACGGTCGTCCTGTTAATTTGGGCCGGCATCCTTTTCTATCTGTGGCGTATCGATAGAAAAGTCCAGAAACTCGAAAATCAGATGAAGAAAGGATAGCATCATGAAGGTGAAAGTGATCGTGGGAGCAGTTGTCATCATAGCGGGAATCGCGCTCAGCGCCGTCAGCTTTGTCCAGACGAACGTTGAGTATGGAGATTTTGCGACGGCCGAAAAAATTCATAAAACCATCCAGGTAAAAGGCGAGTGGGTAAAATCGATGGACAGCTCATTCGACCCGAAAAGCGCGCAATTCAATTTCTTTATGAAAGATGATAAGAATCAGATCGTCAAGGTGGTGCTGGATGGAGCCAAGCCGAACAATTTCGAGCTGGCGCCTACCATTGTAGCGAAGGGCACGTATGCTGGAAATTACTTCCACGCGACCGACGTCCTTACCAAATGTCCTTCAAAATATGAAGGGGATGCTGAATCTGTGAAGAAGACTTTGTAGGAAGGACACATCATGATAGGCGGGATATTTGTCAAAGTAGCTTTCGCTCTTGCGTTAGCGTCTTCGTTTCTTTATTACCGTGCTTCGAATGGGGCGGGCAGGCGGACTCTTGAACTGGCTCGCATGAGTTTTCACGGCGCCGTAACGCTCCTCCTGAGTGCTGTGGCTGTGCTCCTCTACCTTATTCTCACACATCAGTTCCAATATACTTACGTCTGGGAGTACAGCTCGACTGATCTTTCATTACCGCTCCTGATCTCGACGTTTTATGCCGGCCAACAGGGAAGCTTCACGCTCTGGGCTCTCTACACGTCCATAATAGGTGTCTTCCTGCTTCGATACTCATCCAGGAAGGATTATGAATCCGAGGTGATGGCGATCTTCTCGTTGATCTTGTCTTTCCTCTTGCTCATGATCGTTGTGAAGAATCCGTTCGAGTACATTTGGAATGCTTTCCCGAATGATTTGATTCAAACAGGACCGATCCCGGCTGGATTTACAAATTTCGTTATGCTCGATTCCGTAAAAAGTATTTGGGCGCGGTATCCCGTTGAAGGAAAAGGTTTGAATCCTCTTCTTCAGAATTATTGGATGGTCATTCATCCCCAAGTGCTCTTCCTGGGGTTCTCTTCGATGGCCGTTCCCTATTCGATGGCTGTCGCCGGACTTCGCAAGCGCGACTACAACACCTGGATCCGCGTTGCCACACCGTGGGCGGTGTTTGGCGCTATGATTCTCGGGACCGGTATTATCCTTGGCGGCTATTGGGCCTACGAGACACTGGGATGGGGTGGGTTCTGGGGTTGGGATCCTGTCGAAAACTCATCGCTCATTCCCTGGTTGCTGTGTGTTGCATCGATCCATACGACTCTCACGCAACGCCAGAGCGGCGCGTTCGTTCGCACAAATTTTGTTCTTAGCTTGTTGACGTTCGTTCTTGTCCTGTACAGCACATTCCTCACCCGGAGCGGTGTTTTAGGCGAGACATCCGTGCATTCGTTTGTCGATCCAGGCATGTGGGTGTACTGGCTCCTGCTCTCCGTCATCTTCATCTTTGGTGGAATCGGCTTCGGCCTTCTTTTCCGGCGCATGAAGGAAATGCCGAAGGTGCCAGTCGAACACAGTCTGGCCTCGAGGGAATTTGCCCTGTTCCTTGGCGCCACAGCACTGACCTTCGTTGCGATCTTCTGTGTGGTCGGAACATCGTCTCCGATCATCACATCGTTGATCAACGGAAAGGCCTCCGCCGTCGATGCAATATATTATGTGAGGACAAATCTTCCCCTCGGCATCGTCATTGCGTTTCTCTCCGGTCTTGGCCAACTTTTGTGGTGGAAACATTCGAAGACAAACGACTTGCTTAAGCGCATGATCGTTCCACTCATCGGCGGCGCCGTAGCGACCTTCGCAGTGCTGACGATGGGTGCAGATACCTTCGAAATCCTCTTGTTCGTGTTCTTTGCGGGATTCTCGCTCGTCGCAAACGTTATGGTAGGTTACGAAGTATATATTGGTAATCCGAAGTTTGTTGGAGGGTCGATTGCTCACATTGGCATAGCATTGTTGTTCCTTGGGTTCGTAACGTCGGCACGGTACGACAAAAAGGCGACTGTCTCCCTCGAACAGAACGTTCCTCTCGATACCCTCGGATACAAACTGACGTACGTGAAGGACGAACGCGTCGGCAAGTTCGATGCGTTCCGCGTGAAAGTTGAGAAGGATGGTCAGACCCACGTTGTTTCGCCGACGATGTACTACAGCGAATTCACGCAAAGTGTCATGCGCCATCCCGACCTCATCAATTACCTCAATCGCGATCTTTATGTTGCCCCTCTTTCTCTGGAGGATCCGCAGACAACCAGCGATAAGGCAATCACGCTCCAGAAGGGGGAAAGCACCGAAGTCGGTCCATTGCAGGTGAAGTTTGACGACTTCGATTTCAACGCCACCCAAATGGGCCAGATGCTTGAGGGGAAAAGCTTCCAGATACGCGGCATCATGGAGGTGTCGGAGGGTTATAAGAAGAAGAAAATCGATTTGGTTATGAAGAACGACGGTCAGACTCCGGAATTCATCCCCGTGAGCTACGCATCTGCGGACGGTAGGAACTATGTCTTTCAAATGGTTCGCCTCCTTCCCGACAAAGATGATCGCTCCAAATCCAAGATTGAAGTCTCGATCAAAATGCCTCTTACCGGTTCTCAGCAACCACACGGAGAAACGCTTGTCGTCGAGGCTAGTGTCAAACCATATATCAACCTGGTGTGGATGGGGACAATCACCCTGGCCATTGGGTTCTTCCTGACAATCTTGCGTAGAGTCGATGAAGCAAAATTGAAAATGAAAGAGCCCGAGTAAACAACAGTAACGTTGGTACAGAAACAAAAAACCCCAACGATGTTGGGGTTTTTTGTTCGTTCACGGAAGTGTCGGATTCGAATCCGACATTTCGATGCTTCGATTCATTTCACCCACGCTGCCATATGCGATTTCTTCAGTGATCCCTTTTTCAGTGCGCGCTCCTTCATGTAGCTGAAAAGGATTGGCGTCACGATGAGTACGTGAATTGTGGAAGTTACCAGTCCGCCAATCATCGGCGCAGCAAGCGGCTGCATCACATCCGAACCAACTCCAGTGCTCCACATTATCGGGACAAGACCGATCATCGCCGTAGCGACAGTCATCACTTTTGGACGCAATCGAAGGACAGCCCCCTCGACCGTGGCATCATAGATGTCCCTCAAAACGATGGGACCCCGTTTGCCGGCTTCGAACTCGTGGAATTTCCTGTCGAGCGCTTCGTGGAGGTATACCACCATAATAACACCGGTCTCGACTGCGAGACCATACAACGCAATGAACCCCACCCAGACTGCTACGCTGAAATTATATCCAAGAATGTAGACCAAGTAGACACCGCCGATAAGTGCAAAGGGAACTGATAGGATGACAACAAAAGCCTCCGCAATATCTTTTGTCGTGAAGTAGAGCATCACAAAAATGATCAAGAAGACAATTGGCATCAATATTTCCAGCCGTTGCTTCGCCCTGACCTGATTTTCCCATTGCCCGCTCCACTGAAGAGTATACCCTTGTGGAAGTCGCAATTCCTTCGACAGGACATCTTTTGCTTCTCCCACAAAGCTCCCCATGTCCCGTCCTCGCACATTGAGAAAAACGATAGATCGAAGTTGAGCATTCTCGCTGGAGATCATGGGCGGTCCAGGCACGATTTCCAACTTGGCGAGTTGACCAAGAGGTATGTATGTGCGCTTCGAAACGGATGGAATTGCTGAAGAACCGGCAATGGCGGGCGCGATGACGGAAGGAGTGCCAGATTGCTTCATTGCATTTCCCTTGGACGTGGTTACACCCATTCCGCTGGATGATTCATTGAGACTTTCCCCCATCGAGGATACGTCAGCCGAGACATTCACAGGGACAAGGAGATTATTGAGTTCGTTGAT
>CAZOIM010000011.1:0-9271 GCA_964579855.1 uncultured Ignavibacteriaceae bacterium
GATGCCATTCGACTTGCACGGAAACGGTTGAACAATAGAGTGCCTCTGATTGGATTTGCCGGTGCGCCGTGGACGATCGCATCGTACATGGTGGAAGGACGCAATCCCAGAGATTTCAGACACATCAAGGAATTGATCTATTCCAATCCTCGCGATGCGCACGCATTACTCGAGAAGCTTGCAACGGCAGTGAGTTCATATCTCAACGCACAAATTGACGCAGGTGCCCAGGCGCTGCAGATTTTCGATACGTGGGGAGGCGTTCTTGGACAGGAGGAATTCGAAGAGTTCTCGTTACGATATATAAGCCGCATTATTTCCTCTTTGAAACGCAAAGATACACCGATCATTGTGTTCTGCAAGAACTGCGGACATTCTCTCGAAAAGATCGCCAATACCGGCGCAGATGTTGTCGGGCTTGACTGGACGACAGACATCGGAAAGGCCCGCGAAATGATTGGAAGTTATGTTGCTCTGCAGGGTAATCTCGATCCGACAATTTTATTTTCGACGACTGAACGAATTGAATCGGGCGTACAAACCGTACTCAAGAAATTTGGCAAAGGGAATGGCCACGTATTCAACCTTGGGCACGGGATATTGCCCGAAACGCCGGTCGAGAACGTGAAAGCGTTCGTCAATGCCGTCAAGAAATTCAGTGCAGCGTACCACTAACGCAGGTGATGGGAGACGGAAACGATGAAACAGTTTGAATCTGTTGATCTGGGATTGCTTCGCAAGTACAGCGCTCCGGGGCCACGGTACACCAGCTATCCCACAGCGCCCACGTTTACGGCGTCATTCGGCGCAAAGCAATACTTGAACGCGATCGAGGAATCGAACAGAACTGAAGACGATTCTCCAATATCACTTTATTTCCATTTCCCCTATTGCGACACGCTTTGCTATTTTTGCGGATGCACGATGCTGGTTACTCACAGCCGCGAACAAATCCGCGAGTACAACGAGTACTTGTTGCGAGAAGTCAAAATGATCGCCCCATTGGTTTCCAAAAAGCGCAAGGTCGTTCAGCTGCATTGGGGAGGGGGCACTCCATCGTATCTCAACCCGGACGAGATAAAAGAAGTAGGGTCTTTTATCCGCGACCAGTTCAATTACGATGCAGATATTGAAGCAGGCGTGGAAATCGATCCACGGGGATTGACGCACGACCATATGAAAGCGCTGCGTGATATTGGTTTTAACCGGATAAGCATGGGCGTTCAGGATTTCGACATACGAGTACAGGAGGCGGTGAATCGTATCCAACCCGAATCGATTACTCGCGATGCGGTGAACTGGAGTCGGGAGTTGGGATTCCACAGTATCAATCTGGATTTGATTTATGGCCTGCCGTATCAAACACTTGGGTCGTTCGAAAAGACCGTCGAAACGGTCATCGATATTGCCCCTGACAGGATCGCAGTTTTCAATTATGCTCACGTCCCCTGGCTGAAGCCCCATCAGAAGATGATTCACGGTGAAGACCTCCCTGCAACCGATCTGAAGCTTGAGATTTTCAAGATGACGACAGAAAAGCTACTGAACGCAGGCTATTGGAATGTGGGAATGGACCATTTTGCCAAGCAGACTGATGAACTTGCGATCGCACAACGCAACGGGACGCTCTACCGAAATTTCCAGGGCTATTCCACCAAAGCGGGATGCGACCTTTATGGGTTTGGGATGTCTGCAATCGGTCATTTCAAGGAAAGCTATCAGCAAAACGTGAAGAATGTTCGCGAATATTATGAGGTCCTTAATAAGAAGTCTCTTGCGACCCACGTGGGCTACACCATGACGGCGGACGATCATATTCGTAAGGAGGTGATCATGCGAATCATGTGCGACATGGAACTCCGAAAGCACGAAATAGAAAAGAGGTTCGGCATTCGGTTCGATGAGTACTTCAAAGACAGTATTCCGAAACTCAATACTTTTGTCGAGGATGGACTCGTAACACTTCAACCGGACAAGATTGTGGTAAACGGCATGGGAAGGCTGGTCATTCGCAACATCGCCATGTGCTTCGACGCCTATATCGAGCAAATGATCAAGGAAAAACCGATTTTCTCCAAGACGGTTTAGCGATGACCGCCTCGTCACAATCCTCCTCTTCCAGAGCGGTCGTCCTGTTACAGTTGGGCGGCCCTGATTCTCTCGATGCCGTCCAACCGTTCCTCTACAATTTGTTCGTCGACCCGGACATCATCGATCTCCCTGGTGCATTTCTCTTTCGAACAGCGCTTGCCCGATTCATATCTACTCGGAGGGCACCAAAAGTTCAGGAATTGTATAAGAACATCGGCGGACGATCCCCAATACTTTTGGAAACACACAAGCAGGCAGAAAGCCTCAAGGTGTTGCTGTTGAAGAAAGGTTTGGACGTACCTGTCGAAATCGCGATGCGGTACTGGCATCCTCTTACGGAAGAAACGATTACGAAACTTTTGTCTGCCAGCATGAAAGAGGTCGTACTCCTCCCTCTCTATCCGCATTACTCGAAAGCCACCACTGGATCGAGCATCCGCGAATGGGAACGAGTAGCAAAAGAACTCGGGGCCCAGAGTATTTCAACGAAGACCGTCGAGCCGTATTTTGATCATCCATTGTATATCCGTTCCCTGGTAGAGCGAGTGGAACAGGCGATCCAGCGGGTACCGCCAGACCAAAAATCAAAAGTGCATCTGGTTTTCAGCGCACACGGAACTCCGATGAAACTTGTTCAGGATGGCGATCCTTACTCGAAACAGATCCGGCGCACGTACGAATTGGTAGTGGAACAGGGCAAGTTCGAACTCCCTCACCATCTTTGCTTTCAGAGTAAAGTCGGACCACAGAAGTGGCTCGAGCCTTCCCTTACGCAAACAATTGATTCACTCGGCAGCCAGGGAGTCACGCATATCATCGTCAATCCCTTGGCGTTTGTCACTGACCACATTGAAACACTTTCGGAAATCAATATTGAAGCAAGACATCAAGCTCAGGAGCGGGGAATAACTTATTTCGACATGACTGCGGCTTTGACAACGAGCACCCCCTTTATTGAATGTCTTGCTAATCTCGTGTTAAACAAGTTTGCCGACTAATTCATGAAATCGCAGCCATCAGTTGTCATCATTGGGGGAGGGATCAGCGGGTTAGCCACAGCCTGGTGGCTTCATAAAGCTTCCATCAACGTGACGGTACTCGAACGCGAGCAGCATCTTGGGGGAACGATGCAAACAGTCCACGATCGTGGTTGGCTGGTTGAAACAGGTCCCAATAGTGCTCTCGAGACCACTCCCCTTTTTAGAACTCTCTTTGACGATCTCAAATTGAACAACGAAGTCGTTTACGCAGGAGATGTCGGGAATAATCGCTACATCCTTCGCGACGGATCTCTTCACGCATTGCCGATGACGCCTCGGACATTCCTCAAATCTAAACTTTGGACTTTGCCGGGGAAATTTCGCCTTATGAAAGAACCTTTCGTCGGGCGCGCGCAAGTGGAGGAGACCATTGCCCAGTTCGTTGAAAGACGATTAGGAAGAGAATTTCTCGACTACGCCATCAATCCATTTGTCGCAGGAGTCTACGCAGGAAACCCTGAACAACTTAGTGTTCGGGCGGCATTCCCGAAACTGTATGCTTTGGAAGAAAAATATGGCGGACTGATTAAAGGCCAAATCCGAGGCAGCCGAGAGCGTAAGAAGCGTGCCGAGCAATCGAAAGATCGCGCTCGAATGTTCGCATTCAAGAGTGGAATGCAGATTTTTCCCGAAACCATCGGCGATGCCCTTGGCAAGAGCATAATCACCGGTTCGATTGTCGAACGAGTGAGAAGCATCGGCAAACGCAAGTCAAAAACCTGGGAGATTTCTGGAACAAGAAAAGGAAAAGCATTCAGAGTTATGGCAGATGTTGTCATTACGGCGATCCCCTCGTATTTGACGGCTCCCTTGATAGCGCCTCTCAATCGCGAGGTTGCAGAGTCCCTGAAAAACATTTACTATCCTCCTGTTGTTGAAGTGTTCCTTGGGTTCAAAACCTCCGATATCCGAAGGCCGCTCGATGGTTTTGGATTCCTGGTGCCGGCGAAGGAACGAAGGAGAATTCTTGGCACCATCTGGTCGTCGAGCCTGTTCGCCGGCAGAGCACCGAACGGGTTCACTGCTCTCACGACGTTCGTCGGTGGTTCACGACAACCCGAGTTGACAGAGGAACGCGATAGCCGAATTATTGAGATCGTGACGCAGGAACTCTCTTCGATCATGGGCGTGAGCGGTAAACCAGTGTATTGCCGGATTGCACGCTGGAATCGTGCTATCCCGCAGTACAATCTTGGGCATCTTTCGATCATCGAGCACGTCGAGCGATTTGAGAAGGATCACCCGGGAATTTTTGTTTCTGGAAATTTTCGCGGCGGTATATCTGTTGGAGATTGCATTATCAATTCGGACAAGACTGCGAACAGAGTTCAGAGTTTTCTCGAACATCACAACGTTATTGACTGATAGTGGAAAGGAATACGATCATGGCCAAGGAAGAAACCAAAATATCGTTGGGGCATTATCAGAAGAACGATATGGATGCCTTTCAACGATTGCGCCGCCTCCGGATGACGGAGTCATTCCGTTCAATGGTGCGCGAGACCGAGCTCTCCCCCAACGACTTCATTTATCCCTTGTTCGTGGTTCCAGGCAAGGGATTCCGAAAGGAAGTAAAATCCATGCCAGGGGTCTTCCAACTTTCCGTCGATGAGACTGTGAAAGAATGCAAAGAAGTCCGGTCTCTCAAGATTCCCGCAGTCATCCTCTTTGGAATCCCCGAACATAAGGATGAGGTCGGCAGCGGAGCCTATGACCCCAATGGGATTGTCCAGCAGGCCATACGTGCGATAAAGAAGGACGTGCCAGATCTGACCGTGATTACCGACGTTTGCTTATGTGAATACACCTCGCACGGACATTGTGGCATTGTCAGGGGCGACGAAATCGTCAACGACGAATCGATCGAGCTTCTCGCAAAGGAATCACTTACACACGCAGAAGCAGGTGCGGACATGGTTGCGCCATCCGATATGTTCGATGGAAGAGTTTCTGCAATTCGCAGAGTTCTTGACGAAAATAATTTTCAAAAGCTGCCGATCATGTCCTACGCAGCAAAATATGCGTCGGGTTTTTATGGTCCATTCCGAGACGCGGCAGAGAGCACTCCAAAATTCGGCGATCGACGCTCCCATCAGATGGATCCGGCAAATTCCAACGAGGCTCTGCGAGAGGTTGAGCAGGACATACTCGAAGGAGCAGACATTGTCATGGTAAAGCCTGCTCTTTCGTATCTTGACGTCATTCGAAGAGTGAAAGATCGCTTTTCAATGCCCACCGCCGCCTATAACGTGAGCGGCGAGTATTCCATGATCAAGGCTGCGGGACGGAATGGCTGGATTGACGAGCAGCGGGTGATGATGGAGGTCCTCACAAGCATCAAGCGTGCAGGCGCAGACCTCATTCTCACATATTTTGCCAAAGATGCAGTGCGAGTTCTCAAACAGACAGCCTGATTGGATTTCCGTTTTCTATCATGAAGACAAAAAAGTCGGACGATCTTTTTAGTCGTGCAGTTCAGAGAATCCCCGGAGGAGTGAATTCACCTGTCCGTGCGTTCAAATCGGTCGGACGCAATCCGATATTTATTGCTCGTGCGAGCGGATCAAAACTCTGGGATGTTGATGGGAATGAATTTATCGACTACGTGGGCTCTTGGGGACCGATGATTCTCGGACACGGTCACGAAAAAGTGCTTGAGGCAATTTGTGCGGCGGCCGCAGATGGCACCAGCTTCGGCGCTGCAACGGCACGAGAAGTAGAAATGGCGGAATTGATAACTTCGTTAGTCCCCTCCATTGAAATGGTACGGATGGTTAATTCCGGTACTGAGGCGACGATGAGCACGATCCGGCTTGCGCGGGCGTTCACAGGTCACGAAAAGATCATCAAGTTCGAAGGATGCTATCACGGTCACGCTGATTCGTTTCTTATCAAGGCCGGATCGGGAGCGATGACCCTCGGAATTCCCGACAGTCCCGGCGTCACGCGTTCAACCGGCAACGACACGCTGACGGCGCAATTCAATAATCTTGAATCTGTCCAGCAACTTGTCGATGCTCATCCGAAGGAAATCGCCTGTATCATTGTGGAGCCAATTGTCGGAAACATGGGATGCGTCCCCCCGGTCAAAGGTTTCCTGGAAGCTCTGCGAAGTCTCTGCACGAAAGAGGGAATCCTGCTGATATTCGATGAAGTGATGACGGGATTTCGCGTTGCTCCAGGCGGTGCACAACAACTCTACAATATTGATCCCGACCTCACCACGCTTGGCAAAGTGATCGGCGGCGGATTGCCGGTTGGAGCGTATGGCGGGAAAAAAGAAATTATGAAAATGATCGCACCGTCCGGACCTGTTTATCAGGCAGGTACACTTTCTGGCAATCCGTTGGCGATGGCGGCAGGACTTGCAACGTTGCGCATCCTGAAGGAAACACCGGGTATTTACGCAAAGCTCGAGGAAATGTCTGCAAGACTTGAGAACGGATTGAAACGTATCATCGAACAGCGCAAATTGCCGATGACTCAGAATCGGATCGGATCGATGTTCACACTGTTCTTTACATCGACAAAGGTCGTTGACTACGCGACAGCCAAATCGTCAGACACGAAGAAGTTCTCGAAGTATTTCGGCGAGATGTTGGAACGAGGAATTTATCTTGCGCCATCTCAATTCGAAGCGGCGTTCATTTCCAGTGCGCACACGCAAAGCGACATCGACAAGACCATCGTGGCAGCAGACGAATCTCTCGGTTTGTTGAGTTGATTGTTTGGGAACATTGTCATAATCAACTTTTTGAATCCCCTGCCTCGCCAAGTGTCGGCTGAATCCAACTCCTTCCATCTTGTGCAATTAACACTTCGGCAGATTCAGGTCCCCAGGTATTGGCCTGATAATTCGGAAAATCAATCGGCGGAGTTCCTTCCCAGGTTTCGAGGACAGGCGTAACAATCCTCCACGCGGCTTCGACCTGATCATCACGCATGAAGAGCGTCGCATCTCCGCGAATAACATCCAACAGTAAGGTCTCATAGGCGTCGGGTGAAGAATCACCAAATGTTTCCCGGTAGCCGAATCGCATATCAACCGGCCGGAGCCGAATGGCAGGTCCGGGCTGTTTCGCCTGGAAATGGACCGAAATCCCCTCATCCGGCTGAATACGAATGATCAGACGGTTGGGGTGTATGTCCTTGACCGCCGAAGGAGGAAAAGATTGATGTGGTACCGGCCTCAACTGAATTACTGCTTCGGAATACTTGAAGGGTAATCGCTTTCCTGTTCGAAGATAAAATGGCACATCTTGCCATCGCCAATTATCGACAAAGAGTTTGAGCGCAGCGAATGTTTCAGAGCCGGAGTTCGGATTGACACCCGGCTCAGAGCGATATCCGACAACCTTTTCTCCTTTGATCCACCCGGCACCGTACTGTCCCCGGGCAGCAACACGATGCGCACTGCTTGGTTCGATCGGTCGAATGGCGTGCAACACGTCGACTTTTTTGTTGCGTATTTCGTCCGCATCGAACGATACCATTGGTTCCATCGCAATAAGACAGAGAACCTGCAACAAATGATTCTGGATCATATCCCTGAGAGCACCAGCCCCTTCGTAGTAGGCACCCCGGTGTTCAACGCCGATGGTTTCGGCAACGGTGATCTGGACGTGATCGATGTACCTTCGGTCCCAGATGGGTTCGAGCAACGCGTTGGCAAAACGGAATGCGAGAATATTCTGGACTGTCTCTTTCCCCAGGTAATGGTCGATCCGAAAGATTTGCGATTCGGCAAAATTGGACGTCAAAGACTTGTTTAACGCCTTCGCCGACGCAAGGTCGTGACCGAATGGTTTCTCTACGACGATTCGGCTGCGTTGACGGTCAATGCAGAGTTCTTCTTCGCCCAATCGGGCTGCAATTGTTTCGACCATCGTGGGTGGGACGGCAAAATAGAAAATTTGATTTGCCTTGACATTCCATTCCTTGTCAAGGGTGCAAAGCCGGTCGCCGAGTTCCTTGAACGCACCTTGAGCACTGAAGTCCGCGTGCAGGAACTGGAGATGGCCTGCAAACGATTCCCACTTGCTGTTGTCCGCCAATCCGGTTCGCGAGAATTGTTTGACTCCATCGCGAAGATGATCACGGAATTGGTCGTCACTCATCGGTTTCAGATCCACGCCGATGACGGTGAAGCGTTCGGGCATCCATTGATCGTTGAAGAGGTCGAAAAGAGCCGGGACTAATTTCCGCCACGTAAGATCGCCGCCGGCGCCCGTGATGACAATAGCGGTTGGATCTTTCGAAGCGTAGGATTCCATCGCCGCAGCCTATTCCTCTCTCCATTCGGTATGAAAAACACCCGCAGCATCAACTCGTTCATAGGAATGTGCGCCAAAATAGTCGCGCTGGGCCTGAATAAGATTTGCCGGAAGCCACGGACTTCGGAAGCCATCCATATACGATAGCGAAACTGAAATCCCGGGTATCGGTATTGCCAATTCGACCGCCACTTGCACCACCGTCCGCAGATGTTGTTGTCGATCGATGATGCTTCCGGCAAATTCCGGATCCAAGAGGAGGTTCTGCAAGTCCGGACGAGCTTCGTAAGCATGGCGTATCTTTTCAAGCAGTGCGGCGCGTATGATGCAGCCTCCTTGCCAAATGCGGGCGATATCTTCCAGCTTGAGATTATATTTGTACGTGTCGGACGCAACACGAAGCAAACTCATACCCTGAGAATAGGTGATGAGCATCGCTACATACAGCGTGTTCCGGACTTGCTCTATGAACGCCTCTTGATCTCCTTGGAACGTTCTGTTCACGTTGTCGCGGATTTGACTTGCGCTGACCCGAGATGCCTTGAGATCGGAGAGCTGACGCATCATGACCGCCAAATCGACAGTAGGCAGCGGAACCCCAAGCGTCATTGCTTCCTGTGACGTCCAGAGTCCGGTCCCCTTCTGTTTTGCCTCATCCAGAATAACGTCGACGAGATATTTTCCGGTTCGACCGTCCTTCTGCAAGAATATTGCGGCAGTGATTTCAACAAGATAACTGTCAAGTTCCGTCTTATTCCATTGCGCGTAGATGGAATGCAGCTGGTCATTGGAGAGCCCCAACGATTGCTTCAAGAGATGGAAACTCTCAGCAATCAATTGCATGACTCCGTACTCAATTCCATTGTG
>CAZOIM010000011.1:9371-19263 GCA_964579855.1 uncultured Ignavibacteriaceae bacterium
TCAATAATCAGATCACCTGCGCTCAGCAATGGCTCAAGATCGCGAATGACATCATCAACGGGTGAACCTGCCGGGACAAGTAGCATGACAATGCGCGGTAGACGGAGCCGTCCTAAGAGATCTTTCAAAGAATCGGCGGCAAATATCGAGCGAGCCTCCGCTTCTTTTTGAAGATTGAGGACCTTCGAGGAGTCCTTGTCATATCCTGCGACTGCGAAACTGTGATCAGCCATATTCAGGAGCAAATTGCGACCCATAACTCCGAGACCGATCATGCCAAGATCATATCTTGCTTCTTCTGTCATTCAATTCCTTCTACTGGACCATCTGCCCATTATTTCAACGCAAGCCCATAGGCATTGAGTTCTGCAATCGTCTTGTCGTATGCGATGTGACGAATTGCACTGATGCCTTGCGCCTTGGCGACTTCGACGAACATCGCCCGATCCTCAATGTAAAGAACCTGCGTTGGCGGAACCTGCGCGATATCCAGTGCGATGCGAAAGATATCGGCGTCGGGCTTGCGAAAATGAACGAAGCTGGAAACGACAAAGGAATCAATGAACTCCCCCAATTTGAATTTCTCAACACGTTGGGTGGTGAGCTCCCGACCTTCGTTGCTTACGGCGAGCACTTTCAGCCGATAGCGACTCTTGAGCTTGCGAATCAACTCGATCATTTCCGGAATCGCTGTAGACTGGTTGAACATGAATTGTTTGAAATCAATCGAAGAAAAAGTTCTTTTCTCGTAGAACACGACACGGTTGAGATATTCGTCAAGACTCAGTTTTCCTTCTTCATACGTGTCAAACGTAAGATGATGCCTCTCGTTCATTTCCTCGTAATCCAGATTGAAGGTCTCGGCGGCCCGCTTTCGCATCGGGCGATCCCAGCCGTTGCTCAGAAGAACGCCTCCAATATCCAGGAAGAGTGTCGTTATGGTCGGTCCGGTCAAGCGGCACCTTTCGTGGTGAATTCAGAGGCTTTCTGCTTGATCGCATTCATCAAGAGATCATAGGCCTTGACGAATTTTTCGACGCCTTCTTTCTCCAACTGCAAGGTTACCGTGTCAATATCTATTCCAACTTTCTTGAGAGCATCCAAATTCGATCGCGCATCTGAGACATTTTCCACGAGTGTTGGTTTCGGGTTTCCGTGGTCGCGATATGCGTTGAGGGTTTCCAGTGGGACAGTGTTTATGGTATCCGCACCGATGAGGGGCTCGACATATTTTACGTCGGAATACTTGGGATTCTTGGTACTCGTGCTGGCCCAGAGGAGTCGTTGAATCTTCGCACCAACGCCTGCCAGGGATTGGAATCGTTTGCAGGAAAATTGTTCCTGGTAGATGCTGTATGCGATCTTCGCACTTGCAATGGCCGCAGTCCCAATAAGTGTTTTGGCGATTGTTGAATCGCTTGTTGCAGTCAGAGCTTTTTTCTCCAACACTGGATCTATGAGGACATCGATACGACTGAGGAAGAAACTTGCCACTGAGGCCGTGTCCTTCAATTGTTCTTTCCGCCTCATCCGTAGTTCCTGACCGGCCAGATACGCCTCGATCACCTGTCGGTATCGGGGCAGACCAAACAAGAGAGTAATATTGATATTGATCCCTTCAGAAATGAGTTGACGTATCGCAGGAATGCCTGCCTCCGTTCCGGGGACCTTGATCATAACGTTCGGGCGATTGACTGCTTTCCAAAGTAGCCTGGCTTCCTTGATCGTCTCATCGGTATCATTCGCGAGTTTTGGCGAAACTTCGAGACTCACATATCCATCAGCCCCCTTCAACCGATCAAATGTCGGTCGCAAAATATCGGCGGTGTGTTGAATATCTTCGACAGTAAGAATCCGATAGATCTCTTCAGTCGTCTTTCCTTGCTTGGCGAGGTCCCGGATTGCTGCATCATAGTCATGACTTTCTGCAATAGCCTTCTCAAAAATTGAGGGATTGGACGTCACGCCACCGACACCATCATTTTGTATCAATTTCAGGAGTCCACCGCTTTCAATCATGCCTCTGCTAATAAAATCCGTCCAAATGCTCTGACCGAAAGATTCAAGGTTCTTAAGTGGATTGGGGTTCATGATTTTCTCCTTGTCAATTATTCTCTTTTCACGACTGATTGTTCTCTATCTTTCCTTAGGTGTGACGTTCGTTAATGCAGATTTGAGCAATTTTTTCCTTGCGCTTGCTGTTCGCGAATTGGATTTCGAACCAATCTTGAAGCACATGAAGGGAAGAGTCGCTTCGTTCAAAATCGGGAGAAATGGATAAGATCGACTGCACAGTTCCTTTCAGCACGCACATGCTGGACAATCCAATGGGAATCACGGTTGGGCGCTCAACGTGGCCTATGTCGGTGCGACAGATTGGGGGAATGTTCTCTTGTCCGCCTCTTCTTAAACGTATTTCGGGAAGGTCAAGTTCCCCGTCGGAAAATCGCAATTAGCTGGGGCCAGTGATGGTGGAAAAAGAATTTTGGAATTATGGCATATTCCTGATTTGGGAACAGATCGATTCAATGTGTCGTTTACATGAATAGATGATTTACTAACGCGCAGGAAAGGAATACTCGATGGTGGAAACCCAATCAACCGGACGGATCAAAGATTTGATTTCGACTTTGGGAAGTAGAGACGGAGCCCAACGCGAAAAAGCACGATTGACACTTGTTAATTTGGGAGAATCGACGATTCCAAGCCTCGTCGATCATGTAAAGGACCACGATGAGCGCGTCCGGTGGGAAGTCGCAAAGACTCTTGAAGAGTTGAAGAACCCATCAGCGGCACCTGCGATGGTAGGTTTGCTCATGGATGATGTGCCGGGAATCCGGTGGTTGGCGGGCGAGGGTTTGATTAATCTAAAACAGGACGCACTTATTCCCATCCTGAAAGGACTACAAGTCAACTTCCATTCGACTTTTTTCCTCGAAGGTGCACATCACGTCCTTCGAACATTCGCACGAGAAAGAATCTTGGACGACGGCGGCCTGAGAACTCTTGAAGCGCTCGAGGGTACTTCACCAGCCCTCTCCGTTCCGTTTGCCGCAGCAAAGGCCCTCAATTCATACAGGTCCAAATAGCCTGCTTTGATGTCTAGAGAAGATATTGGATTCTGCGTCGTAATGATGTCGGACATCTCCCCCACCTGCAGAGTGTACAATCGATTTTTCCGAACTGATTCCAATTGATTCCTCCCATACATCACACAACACGATTTTCCAAACAACTTAGGGACTTGAGGCGGGCCTAAGCTTTAAGTTCACTCAAATTCGATCTGCTCTCCGTGGTATGGTGTGGCAATTCCCGATTAACGCGTAGGGAATCCCAACATGTGTAGCTCTTCATTTCTGGTTTCGCGAGGCTGAGATGCCAATAACCTGCGAAATTGCTCTGATTTGATAGCGCATCCCCGATATTCTTACCTGGCACTTCCTTTGCGTTCTTCGAATTTACATTTACCCACATGGTGTGTGGCAAATTCCAAGTACGTAATCAAGGGAGGTACATCGTGCCCGACTTCTTGAATTCAGAAACTGGGTGGCTCAATCTGACGAATGCCGTGCTCGGCATCGTGGTCCTCGTGTGTCTCGTCGTCGTTGTCCGTACTGTCATCAAGGAACTCTATGTTCGCGCTGCGAAACGATTGCGCGTACCTCTGGAACACGACAAGCACGCATTTAGTCTTCAATCGTTGGGCATCACAATGGCTGACGGCGGCGAAGCAATCAACGAAAACAAGGACGTGCGAATCACATCGCAGTCGGATATCGATGACCCACCGAATATTGTTCGTTCGGATAATTAGCACTCTGTGCCGACGTTGAAATTTTCGGCGACTGCATTGACAAGGGGTCGGCCATGAGATGTCCATATTTGCGAGAGGCTCAGGTAAGATCGTGTTTTGCATCCGAGTACAAGAAAATGATTGTCCGTACTATTGAACAGAGCAACACGGAACGTTGTTCCACTTCCGATTGGAAGTCCTGTCCTGTTGCCAAACAGCATCAGGAAAAACAGCCAAACGAGCGCCAGTGTCCATTCCTTCAGGAATCCCTTGTGCAGTTCTGTTCGACTTCTTCGGTTTCCAAATATGTTCCCTACAACGATGCGACGCAATCGCAATGTACCAATGATGACCACAGGTATTGTGAACTCTTTGTGACAATGAAGAATCAGGAAGCGCCTGAACATAGCGACCTCGGTCAAGGCCATAGCTCACCCGGCAACGCGAGTTCGTCTGTTGATTCGGTTGCCGTTCCTGGCCACCTTGCCTTCACCTCGAATCATATGTGGATAGACATAAGCGAACATAGAAGCTGTCATATCGGGATTGATGCACTTCTGGCGAGAGTGCTTGGCAAGATTGATGGGATAAGCTTTGTGACTGCAAGCGGAACGGCGTTTCCTACTGCGTCATTGAATGTTCGGGGAATCGACCTCCTGATGGCATTTCCCAATCAAATTGTCATCACCGGTCTTAATACGTATCTGCGTTCACGTCCTCTTAACGTCACCGCCTCCCCATACACTCTTGGTTGGTTCTTCGAAGGAGTCGAGATAAAAGAAATCGCCGGCCATACACCGCAAAAAATGGACAACGGTTGTCTACGTGGCGAGCAAGCCCGAGATTGGATGACCGCGGAATCTCAGAGGATTACGAACTATGCGAGCGAACGGTTTACTCGAGCAAGACAAAAAGAGTTTCCAACATTGATGGATGGGGGGATCTTTGTTGAGGGTTTGGTCAATCACTTGTCTCGCGAGGAAGCCCTGCAACTATTCAACGAGTTCTTTTCACCTGCAGCGAAATGGAGGTTGGCGTGAAACGTCGCAGTCTTGTATTTCTGGCAGCCGGAGTCGTCTTCTCTCTTGGTATTGGCTGGGCCGTTTTCCCTACGGTCCTTTACGAAAGCACGGAACAACCCGTGCAATTCAGTCACGCCATCCACGGAGAAACGGTCGGGATGAGCTGCCAGGACTGCCATTCGATTTCCGATGAGGGCAAGTTCAATGGTATTCCGAAGCTCGAAAAATGCTTGACGTGCCATCAGGACGTTCTAGGAAGTTCGGATGCCGAAAAGAAATTCGTCGACGAGTATGTAAAAAAGAATCGCGAAGTACCTTGGCTCGTTTATGCCAAACAACCAGACAACACCTACTTCTCACACGTTCAACACGTCAAAGTCGCCGGCATAGCGTGCGAGCGATGTCACGGGCCACAAGGTACGTCCAAGGTTCTGCGACCGTTCTTGCAGGATCGTGTGAGCGGATATAGTCGGGACATTTGGGGAGCCTCAATTTCGGGCATCAAGTCCCAACCGTGGGAAGGAATGAAGATGTCCGATTGCATTGATTGCCACAAGGATGGCAATAACAGACTTGGTTGCATTGCCTGTCACAAGTAACGAAAGTCAGATTATGCCGATTACCACTTCTCGCCGTGATATACTCCGCTTCGTCGGTGGTTCACTCGCCGGATTAATATTCACTCCGATTCCATGGAGATTGCTGGACGACATCGCAATTCGGACGCAAAATCCCCCGTGGACCGTCGAAACCCCGAGAGGCGAGATTTTTACAAAGTTTTCGACTTGTACGATGTGCCCAGCAGGTTGTGGAATCAAAGTGCGCTGCATTGCAGACCATCCAATTAGCCTGTCCGGAATTCCGAACCATCCGCTCAGCCAGGGAACTTTGTGCCCAAGCGGCCTTGGAGGACATCACGTTCCCTACCACCCGCTCCGCATAATTCAATCGGTCAAGATATCGCGTAAAGACGGCGACGTTAGAGCCGAACAAGCGTCATTGTCTGACGTGATCGCAAACCTGCAATCAGCCATCGCTAATTCAGCGAGAGAAGGATCTGTGGCCATATTGGATCAGCGACCTGGCCGGACAGTTTCCACTCTCTATCGGAAGTTCCTCGCTCAACTACCCAACGGAAGATACCTAGTTCCACCCGGTGAGGGAGATCTCGCGTTCAGTGCATTAAGCCAGGCTTTTGTGAACTCCACTACTCCACTTGGATTGGATCTCGAAGGGACTCGTACCATTTTGAGTTTTGGCACTCCTATTCTCGACGGATGGATTACGTCAGGAAGACTCCAGAAATTGCTTAGATCTCGTGAGAATGGAGGCGAGGATGCAAAGCTGAAAATCGTACAGATTGAAACACGACGGTCGCGAACTGCGATGCAGGCAGATCGGTGGATTCCGATCAAGCCATCGTCGGAAGCCGCTTTTGCGCTCGGATTGGCGAACGTGATCATCAGCGAAAATCTGTATGATCACTCCTTCGTCAATCGGCACGCATCAGATTTTTCTGCCTTTCGAGCTTTGGTTCGTGCATTTCCCATCGAACGTGTGGTTGAACTCTCTGGAATTTCCGCAAATACTATTGTCGATACCGCTCGGATGATCGCAAAGAGGTCGCCAGCCGTCGTCATTGGTTGCGGAGATCCCGGAAGTGGTACCCTTGGATCAGAAGCGGAAGCAGCAATTGCCGGATTGAATCTAATGATGGGAAACGTCGGAAAGCAGGGCGGTTTCGTTTCAAGAAACGAAGAAGCCGTTGGAAGTTCGATAAAACAATCAAAGTTGGTGGCAATTTCGGAATTCGCATCGATCCCCGATCAATCAATCCGGGTGCTCATCATTGACGGCACTGAAGGCACTAAGGTGCTTCCTTGGAATTTGATCGAGCCGAAATTGACTTCAAAGAATTCCCTGGTTGTCACGCTTTCGCCATATTTGTCTGAACTTGCCCGCCGTTCCGATTACGTTATCCCAACGACAGCGCACATGGAGTCACTGACCGACGTCCCAACTCCGTTCGACGCAGCGACCGCAACCTTTGCGCTCGGGGCTCCTATTATCCAGCCGCCCATCGGAGTGATACAATCCATCGAAGTGATCAACCAATTATCGTCAAGTACTGAGTCCCTCGAACAACATCTGAAGCAAAAAGTGGAAGCCATACACAAGAGCAAGAGAGGAACCATATTCAATTTTGCGGACGGTTCCTCCACCCCGAATTCAACCATCGCATCGGCCGATGATCTTTGGAAACGTCTGAACGGAGGAGCGATTTGGATTGATTCCCGGCGGAAGCAGACTGCTCCAAAGACATTCTCGTTCCTCGGGCATGCGGATCTGGATCGCTTTCAGAAATCTGTAGGTACCTACGCGACCATGGAATCTCAGAGCAGAAACGAGAAGAACATCACCTTGATTCCGTACGGCTACAGTGCTGCAGTTGGAAGCGGCCAACTTTCGCCGCTCATGTCAAAACTCTATCAGGAATCGAACTTGCGTCGAGGAAAACACTCGGTTTCAATACATCCGTCTTCAGGTGCCTTACTCGATATGCATGAAGGGGACAAGGCGATAATGGCAACATCAAAAGGTGCATGCGAGGTAAGCGTGCATTTCGATTCCGCAGTGATGCCGGGAACAGGACTGGTGTCAGTTGGTCCGGATCCTGTGGATTTTGTCAAGAATGGAACACGACTCACTGATGGACCCCTCGACATCGTTGAGATGAACGGAACGACGTGGAATACGACCTCAGCGATACTCCGAAAGGCATAACGACATGAATTTGAAAAAAAGCAGATATGGAATGGCAATTGATCTCGATCGATGTAACGGTTGCGGCGCTTGTATGGTGGCTTGCGCCGTTGAAAACAATGTTGCCCCGGCTCCAACGGCTGCAACGGATCGGACCGGCGACACGTGGATGCGGGTATATGAAGTAGAAGATGGCAATCAATTCCCCGAGACGGGAACGGCATTTGTTCCCATGATGTGTCAGCAGTGTGAAGACGAGCCCCCCTGCGTGACCGTATGTCCTCAGAACGCAGTTGAGGTCGATCCAGCAACCGGTATCGTTGCACAGATCCCCGAGCGATGTTTGGGGTGCCGTTATTGTATGACGGCTTGTCCATATCACGCTCGATATTTCAATTGGTGGGATCCGAAGTGGCCCGACGGAATGCAGCAGTCTCTGAATCCGGAAGTATCCACGAGGATGCGCGGTGTCGTTGAGAAGTGCAACCTCTGTCACGGCCGACTACACACCGCAAGAGCCAAGGCCGCAGCACAAGGAAAGACCTCCATTGATCCTCAAGACTATATCCCCGCGTGCGTCGAATCGTGTCCAACACAAGCGATTGTGTTCGGGGATCTTGCAGACGAATCGAGCGAAGTGGCAAAACAGTCGCACGACAGCCGGGCATTCCGATTCCTCTCGAAGATCGGTACCGAGCCAAAAGTTCATTATCTCACATCCAAACCCTGGGTGCGCACGATGGCGGAACGCGATCTCGCACGCTCCAAGAAGGAGGTCACCCTTGGATAGACTATTTCTTCCTCGCGGCTCACAACGAACTTCTTTCGAACATTTTGCAGTCTGGATTCTTCCCTGGGTGTTGTTGCTTCTTTGGGGCGTCTACGCCGCTGCCTTGTGCTTGGTGGAAGGCCTGAACCAAACGAACATGGACAATCGCTTTGCGTTCGGCTTGTGGATTTATCTCGATCTCACCGTTATCGCATTCGGTGCGGGAGCCTTCTTCACAGGATTTTTGCTTTACATTCTGAAAAAACACGAACTCAAAGCGGTGATCAACAGTGCAGTTGTTCTTGGCGTTATCTGCTACAGCGGAGCAATCGCGGTATTGATGGTGGACGTCGGACAACCGCTCCGGGCCTGGTTCACGTTCTGGCATCCGAATACGCATTCGATGCTGACGGAAGTCACGTTCTGTTTGACGTGCTATCTTACTGTTCTCCTGATCGAATACATTCCCATCGTGCTTAAGAACAGGCAGCTTCGCCAGATACCGAAATTCCTTGTTTTTGAATTCGAGCTCCACAAACTCATGATCGTGTTCGCCGCTGTGGGGACACTTCTTTCATTCTTTCATCAGGGTTCACTCGGTGGACTCTATGGCGTCCTCCGCGGTCGTCCTTTTGCATTCAGAGAGGCTCTTGGAATCTGGCCGTCAACGTTCTTTCTCTTCATCCTTTCCGCAATGGCGGCGGGACCGAGTTTCCTCATCGTTACCACGAGGCTTGTGGAAGTAATAACGAAGAAACAACTCGTGAAACGCGAAGTATATTCGCTGCTCGGAAGAATCTCAGGCACGTTACTTCTCGTGTACATTCTTCTTAAATCCGTCGATACAATTTTGTGGATTAATAATACGTCGCCGGCAGCCGGATTCCCGGCATTTGAGTACTACCAGAGAAAAGCGTTCGGAACGTGGATTCTGATCAGCGAAATAGTCCTATTCGGCCTCCTTCCGGCATTGGTACTCGTGAACAAGAAAAAACTGCAGGATCTGCGATGGGTCATCCCTGCCGCTATCTTCGTCCTGGCTGGCGTCGCACTCAATCGTTTTGTTATGACTATCCAAACGCTCGCATTGCCAACTCTGGCATTCGACCAGTTCCTTTCCTACATGCCCAGTTGGCAGGAAACGGCGACGTTTCTTGCCGTCGTCGCTTATGGTGTTATCCTGTATTCAATTTCGTATCGCTACTTCCCGCTCTTCCCAGACGAACAGCGGCGCATTCCGTCATCATTGGAGGCCTGAAATGTTCCCGTGGATCTATGAGTTCAAGTGGACTGCTGCTCACATTATTTTCCTGGGTTTGTTCTTCTCCGTCGCCGTCATCATTGCTGCTACACTTGTTCGGGCCCTTCAACGGGTCTGGAACATATTCAGGCGTCACGACGAAGATGCAGTGATGTGGGAATCTGCCTTTGAAGGAATTTCCCATCATTCACGTCCGTGCCGGCATGAATTGTCGGGAGAAGTGGATCACCGGACGTGCGAAAACGGATTTGCATGTGGAGAATGTTCCGGCCATCGAAAATTCA
>CAZOIM010000011.1:19363-36519 GCA_964579855.1 uncultured Ignavibacteriaceae bacterium
CGGACGTGCGAAAACGGATTTGCATGTGGAGAATGTTCCGGCCATCGAAAATTCATTGAAGAGGCCGCAAAACAAAACAGGCTTCCAGTCATCTCTCAAGGTAAAATTGCGCAGATCTCCGGCCTTTCAGTACCGATGGATCGTTATTATCACAGAGGCCATACCTGGGTTCGTCCAGAGAGTGACGGCACAGTTGTGATAGGTCTGGATGATTTTGCAAGCCGAGTGGTCGGCAAAGTGAATACACGGGAATTGCCAAAGATCGGCACGAAGCTCCGTGTCAACGGAACTGCGTGGAATCTGAGAAACGGAAAGAATACTGTGCGGATACTTGCACCAGTCGAAGGCGATGTCATCGGGACTGGCAAGGAGGGTGACGATTGGATCCTCAGAGTGAAGCCAATTTCAGGAGCGAATGGGTTCGTTCATCTTCTCCGCGGGGAGGAATTGCGCCCATGGTATATGAGAGAACTTGAGAGACTTCAACTCGCTCTCGGTCACGAAGCAGTCGGATCAAGCCTTGCCGATGGCGGCGCTCCGGTCGCGGACATTCCAAAGGCTTGTCCGGAGGCGGATTGGAATGCCGTGTGGGGCGAGATGTTTATGCAGCCTTGATTTGTGTGATCTGAGTGTATTGTACCGCGAGGACTCAGCGCTGGATGTCGAATTTCTTGATGCGGTCGTAGAGGGTCGATCGGTCGATGCCGAGGTTGGATGCCGCTTCTTTAATATTGCCATCCGTCTTCTTGAGCATCGCGATGATGGCCTGCTTCTCCATTTCCTCGAGGGTCAGGTTCGTTGGAACCTTCCAGCCGTTGTTTCCATTCCTTGAATGACTCAAGAACTCGAAATCTTCTCCGGTGAGAATTGAACCACGGGCTGTGACCATTGCCCGTTCAATCGCATTTTCGAGCTCTCGGACATTTCCCGGCCAATCCCCATTGATGAGAATTTTGAGGGCATCTTCCGCGATATCGGTGACATTCTTTTTGAGTTCATGGGAGAGACGTTCAACAAAGCTCCGTGCCAGCAATGGTATATCCTCGCGCCGATCGCGCAAGGGCGGAATCGCTATGTTAATCACATCGAGCCTGTAGAACAAATCGTCCCGGAATCTTCCTTCCTGCACGGCGAGATGGAGATCGCGATGGGTGGCCGCGATAACCCGTACATCGACCTGGAGTTCCTCTGTGCCACCAACCCGGTAGAACTTTCTTTCCTGCAGCACGCGAAGAAGATCCATCTGGAGTTTTGGCGAGATGTCTCCAATCTCATCGAGGAATATCGTACCGTAGTTCGCCATTTCGAACTTGCCTCTGTTTTGGCTTGTCGCGCCTGTAAAGGACCCTTTTTCATGGCCAAACAATTCCGATTCGAGCAGGGTTTCGGCGAGCGCAGCACACGAAACGCTCACGAACGGCTTTCCTGCACGATCGCCCGAAAAATGAATCGCCCGGGCAATAAGCTCCTTCCCCGTTCCACTTTCACCCTGTATCAAAACGGTGCTCCGCAGACTCGCAATCTCTTTGATCAGTTCAAAGATCTTGACCATCCTGGGGTTCTTGCTGATAATGTCGTGGAAGCTGTACTGCTTGGAAAGTTTCTTTCTGAGAATGATGTTTTCCCGTTGAAGGTTTTTCACCTTGATGATGCGGTTGACCAGCAACGAAATCTCCGCGGGGCTGCTCGGCTTGACGATGTATTCCTGTGCGCCTTCCTTCATGGCCATGATGGCTGTATCGACCGTAGCATAGGCAGTGATGATGATGACTGAAGCCTCAGGGTGAATCTTGCGGATTTCCATCATGGTCTCTATGCCGTCGGGGCCGCCTGGCATCTTGAGGTCAACAAAATAGATTGCGTAGTCTTTGTTCCGCGCCTTTTCGATTGCATCCCTGCCGGAAGGAACCGTTTCCAACGTATAGCCGTCTTCTCTCAACCAGGCTGCAACCGATTCCCGAGCGATTTCTTCATCGTCGACGACCAATATTTCCCAATGTGTGTTCATAAAGATTCGCTCTCGCGCCGCCTTCGACGCAACGCGTTCATTCACTATCAGGATAGTTTATGTTGTTCGACATACGGTTCCTTTGGCGGCAGCCCTTCAGCACCTGCAATGGGAAGCGTCACGGTAAAGGTCGTTCCCTCGTGCAATTTGCTCTTGGCCTCAATCTCACCGCGATGTTCTTCGACTATGCCGTAAACAACCGCCAGTCCGAGGCCGACACCTTTCCCTTCTTCCTTTGACGTATAAAAAGGGTCAAATATCTTTGACAGATTCTCAGGTGATATGCCATCACCGTTATCAGTTACTTCAAGGGTAATTGATTTCTTGTCTTTGCTCAACTTCGTCGTGACGACAACTTTTCCGCCGCCTCTCGTTTGAGTCGCCTCAGCGCCATTCATGATCAGATTGATAAGTACTTGCTGAATTTGCGCCGCATCGCACGAGACCACGGGCAAATCCTCATCAAGTTTGAGTTGGCTTTCGACGTTCATGAGTTTGAGCTTGTGGGACAGAATCGATGTCGTCGACTCAATAACTGCATTAAAATCCGTATCAATCTGTTGGGGCTTCGATCGGCGAGAAAACGCAAGGAGATCCGCCACAATGCGGCCCACGCGCGAAGTTTCGTCCACAATCTGGTCCAGATATTTTCGTACTTCCGGAACCCGGTTTGGCGGAATACCATTTTCGTTGATGATCCGCTGCAACAGGCTGGAAAGATTCAAAACACCGAAGATCGGATTGTTGATTTCGTGTGCGACGCTCGCGGACAGCTGGCCAAGGGAGGCAAGACGATCACTGCGCCACAATTTTTGGTGAACCGCATTGAGCTGGTCGGTGCGTTCCTCCACCTTGGATTCCAAATCCTGTGTGAAGTCATTGATCTTTGCCATGGCAAGCCTCAATTGCTCCCGCATCGCGTCAAACGATCGTGCCAGCTCACCCAACTCGCCATTTGATTCGATCTCGAAGGGCGTATCCAGTTTCATCGCGCTGACTGCACGGGTGCCTTCGATCAATTCACGTATCGGCGTGTCCACGAAACGACGGGTGAAAAACACAATGAAGATGCCGATGATGAGTACGTGGATCATGGCAGTAATGAATACACTCGTTTGCATGCTCGCCATCTCTTTGTCAACACTGTCCAGGTTCATGGCTACGTCCAGAACTCCGAGGACTTTGATATTTGGTGCGTGCGCATGACAATCGGCTTCCGTACAGGAGGCTTCGTTGTAGATCGGCGTGACCATGGCAAGGGTGCGTTTTCCGTCAACGCCACGGAATACTCTTGCCCGGTTCGGTGCATCGACCTTGACGAGCGGCTGGTCACTTGCGTGACATACGTAACACGCTTCTCCACGTTTGTCGACCTGCGCCTCTGCGGCTTGCGAGGTCGAGAACATCACTTTCCCTTCTTTGTTGAAAATTCGGATGAGACGAATTCCTTGTTTCGAAGCGATGGTTTGCATGACGTTGTATGCATCGGCACGATGATCCGCCAGCATGGCATGCCACGTTGCACTCGTGATGGCTTTGGAAAGTTGATCCGCGCCCACGATCATTTCATCAAGAAGCTGCCGTTCCTGCGTCCTGATCGTGTAGTATCCGGCGATACCTTCTGCAACAATAATGAGAATCGTAAGGGAAATTATGAGGCGAAAGGCGAGTCGTTTTTTGCGAAAGGTGTTCACATACACCGGACTGCAAGAAATGTGCCGGGCGGTAGAAGAGCAAATTGAAGCGCCAACGAATATTGATACAGGAATCGCGTCTCAGATTCGCAAAAACTACAATGTTATTCCTCTTTTTGCCAATGAATTCAGATGTTCTCCTGGGGGTTCCGTGACGGAAATGTTGTGCAAGCAGTAGGAGATCCCACTTGCTCAGTCTCAGGCGAGATATTTGGAAGGCTTCAGAAGATAACAGAGCACTCAGAAACCGAATGTCTATTCGTAGACTCTTGGAGAGCCAAACCTTGCCGTTGCCCAGAGTGTCAGGATTGATGTAAACCCTGCAATTGCACGCTTCTCGTCTTCATTGTGAATTACGAGACCGTACGTATCTGCAACAAAATGGAGATTCTTCAGAATCTTCAACGCCCTCCGCCGATTCACAGCTCCGTGCCAATAATCGACCTGGGATACAATCATCCGCTCGTGTCGTCGAAGGAATTCCCCCAACGAGAAAACTTTTCGACTCAACACGGTGCGAGGTTTTGCAATCGTCATCAGGTCGGCAAGATATTGGTCCCAAAATCGCGCGAGACGTCGATTTTCAGGACGCCGCAGATGTCGTGCACGCGCGATCGAAAATTTCGCTTTTGTTTGTACCCTGAATTTCGGCAGAACAGGATGGAGATCGTAAATACTTTCCCAATGCTCCCGGTCGATGCGGTCACGTTCATTATGGACCCAGAGCCTTTTCAATTGCACCCATGATACGATCGTGGGCACGGCTTTGTCCCGACTGTCCAACAGAATGAATCTGCCGTTTTCTGATTTGACGACCGTGACCCAGTGATTCCAGTCATGGATGCAGAGGAGCGATGGAATCCCCTGTCGGAGATATTTAACCAATTCCAGTCTGGCTTCTTCCGGATCGTGACGGCGAACCAAGGGAAGGGCACAATCAAAATGTTTGGCTGCTCTTCTCAGTTGTTCGTCATCCGTCCCGTACTGTGTTCTGGTTCCGGCGAGACGAGTGATTGTGCTTTCTTTGGAAAATATGCCTAGAACGATGAGAGCGTGTTTAAGAGCGAAAGGGCCGCATTGCCAGAGGTTGGGTTGGGGTTCGATACCCATGAGCGTTTCCAGGTTCAAAAAAATGCACACCAAACTAAAGAAACAAGCCGCCAATTGCAATGAAATGAGTAGGCATATCAGTTTCTCACAACTCGAGCAGCATTTTTGAGAAATTTCTTGCCACCGAGGTGCGTCCATATGTTTTCTTTATACATTTCATCCCCCTTTTTATGGGCCTTTGATTGCCTTTCTGCGTGATCTCTCATCATATTGGTGCCGTCAAAAACGAAACGCGGATGAAAATGCAGATTGTCAATTACGTTCGACGCGAATACGAAAGTCAATTTTCGAATCATCAATAATCCAGGGTCACGTCATGGTACTTAAACAACTCAAAATTTCACTCATCGCAACAGTATTGTTCACACTTCTCACTGGTCTTGCATATCCACTGGTTGTCACAGGGCTGGGGCAAGTACTCTTTCCTGGGAAGGCCAACGGGAGCCTCATTAGAGAAGACGGAAAAGTTATCGGATCGGAATTGATTGGGCAGCCGTTTAGCAGCCCGAAGTACTTTTGGGGGCGGTTATCGGCAACAGCGCCATATTCATACAACGCCGGGGCTTCGTCGGGCTCCAATCTGGGACCCTTGAACCCTGCGCTCTTCGATGCCGTGAAGAAGCGTATTGCGGACCTCAGAGCCGCCGATACCACGAACACACAATCTATTCCGATTGATCTCGTGACTGCGTCAGGAAGCGGATTGGACCCACACATTAGCGTAGCAGCTGCTCTCTATCAGGTTGAACGCGTGGCCAGGAATCGAACACTCAACGACACGCAGGTTCGATCACTTGTAGACCAATACACTGAAGGCAGACAACTCGGCTTTCTGGGCGAACCTCGTGTGAATGTGCTCGAGGTCAATCTGGCCCTCGATAAACTTCAATCATCGGGAGGTACGAAATAATATGGATGACATTCTCTATATCGGCATCGTGATCGTCTTTTTCTTCGCAACGCTCGGGTTGATGAAACTCTGCGAAGTGTTGGAAGAACCAAAATCAGGAGACCACTCATGAACTGGATTTATGTCATATCCGGAATTATTTCACTCGCCCTTCTGGCGTATCTGTTCATTGCCCTTTTGAAACCGGAGATATTCGAATGACAACAAACGGAATACTTCAACTGCTTTTTTATCTTGCAGCTCTCATTCTTCTCGCGAAGCCTTTGGGCGCATTCATGGCTCGCGTCTACAAAGGAGACAAGACATTTCTGCATCCTATTCTGGGACCGATCGAACGGTTGATATACAGGGTTTCAGGTATTGACCCTGAGGAAGAAATGGATTGGAAACAAAATTCCATAGCATTCCTGGTGTTCAATTTCATTGGCATTCTTGTCATCTATGCTCTGCAACGACTCCAGCAATTCCTCCCGTTGAATCCGCAAGGATTGGGGGCCGTTTCTTCCGATTCGTCATTTAATACCGCGATCAGTTTCGCCACTAACACCAACTGGCAAGGATATGGCGGGGAGACAACCATGAGCTACTTGACTCAAATGCTCGCTCTCACCGTTCACAATTTTGTTTCCGCAGCGGCAGGGATGGCAGTCCTCGTTCTCTTCATTCGTGCTTTGGCCCGTCACTCTGCAACAACGCTGGGCAATTTCTGGGTCGACATGACCCGCAGCACGCTCTATATTCTTTTGCCGCTGTCCATCGTTCTTGCACTTGTTCTCATATCGCAAGGTTCCGTGCAGAATTTTTCACCTTACGTCAGCGCGACATTAGTGCAACCCACGGCCGATACAGGCGGCGTGAAGGTCACAGAGCAGGTCATTGCTATGGGCCCAGCGGCGTCTCAGATCGCTATCAAGCAATTGGGAACGAATGGCGGAGGATTCTTTAACGTCAATTCGTCTCACCCGTACGAAAACCCGACGCCGCTATCGAATTTCCTGGAAATGCTCTCCATCCTCCTTATCGCCGGGGCTCTCTGTTACACGTTCGGAGAGATGGTGGGAGATACGCGTCAGGGATGGGCATTGCTCGCCGCAATGTCAATTCTCCTTGTCTGCGGCATTCTCACAGCATACCACTATGAATCTGCGGGGAATCCCAAGTTTAACTCTTTGGGCATTGACCAGCGAACGAGCGCGGTCAATCCCGGCGGCAACATGGAAGGCAAGGAGGTGCGCTTTGGCATCGTCAATTCGGCGCTCTGGGCAACAGCGACGACTTCTGCATCGAACGGTTCCGTCAATTCTATGCACGACTCTTACACCCCGATGGGGGGACTTGTCACTCTCGCGATGCTTCATCTCGGCGAGGTTGTGTTCGGCGGTGTCGGATCGGGTCTTTATGGCATGCTGGTTTTCGTCATCGTCGCAGTCTTTGTCGCAGGATTGCTGGTTGGTAGAACACCCGAATACCTTGGCCACAAGATTGAAACATTTGAGATGAAAATGGCCTCTCTGCTTATTCTTATCATGCCGATTGCGGTCCTCGTGTTCACAGCGCTCGCGGTCGTCACTCAAGCGGGGATAAGTTCCATCGCAAATCCGGGCGCCCACGGATTCAGTGAAATCCTGTACACTTTCAGTTCACAAGTGAACAATAATGGGAGCGCGTTTGCAGGACTCAATGCGAACACGCCGTTTTATAATCTCACGGGCGGGCTTTCAATGCTGATTGGCCGTTACTGGCTCGCTATACCGACATTGGCGCTCGGCGGTTCGCTTGTTCGCAAGAAATTGATCCCTGTAGGCGAGGGCACATTGCCAACTCACACACCGCTGTTCATATTCTGGCTCATTGCAGTCGTGTTGATTGTCGGAGCGCTAAATTTCTTCCCCGCTTTGGCGCTCGGACCAGTTGTCGAACACTTAATGATGATTCAATAGAATAATCGAGAGGATATCTACAGATGACTACCCAAGCTGCGCAAACTTTGAAAAAACCACTCGGTCTCACGGGAGAAATGTATCGCCGTGCGCTCCTCGACTCGCTCAGAAAATTGAACCCCCGCTGGATGGTGCGTAATCCTGTAATGTTTGTCGTCGAGGTCGGAAGCGTCCTTACCACTGCTCTTTGGATCCAATCTCTGCTTGGCACGGGTGAAGCTCCAGCCTGGTACATCGGCAGCGTTTCGTTGTGGCTCTGGTTCACAGTCCTGTTCGCAAATTTTTCAGAAGCGTTGGCAGAAGGACGTGGAAAAGCACAGGCGGAGGCATTGCGTCGGTCGCGCCGCGACACAAAGGCGAAACTCCTTATGGAACCGAAGAAGAGATCAGCATTTGAAGTTGTTTCTTCCACGGATCTTAAGAAGGGAGACCTCTATCTCGTCGAACCTGGGGATATCCTGGCCGCAGACGGAGAAGTTGTCGAAGGAGTTGCGTCCGTCGATGAGAGCGCCATTACGGGAGAAAGCGCACCGGTGATCCGCGAATCCGGCGGCGACCGGAGTGCCGTCACAGGAGGTACCCGAGTCTTGTCGGATTGGCTCGTCATACGCGTCATGGCAGAACCGGGGGGTGGTTTTCTCGATCGAATGATCAAATTGATTGAAGGCGCAAAGCGACAAAAAACCCCGAATGAGATTGCTCTCAACATTCTTCTCGCCGCGTTTACAATTATTTTTCTCATTGTGTGTATGACGCTTCTCCCCTTTTCGTTGTTCAGCGTATCAGCAGCCGGACAAGGATCGCCCGTTACGATTACAGTGCTTGTTGCACTCCTGGTGTGCTTGATTCCAACAACGATCGGAGGCCTTCTTTCAGCAATCGGCATAGCGGGGATGGACAGGATGATCCGGCATAATGTCATCGCAACCTCAGGCCGTGCCATTGAGGCGGCAGGAGACGTCGATGTCTTGTTGTTGGACAAGACAGGTACGATTACGCTTGGCAATCGCATGGCAACGGAATTTAGTCCAGCACCCGGCGTCACGAAGGAACAACTTGCCGACGCAGCTCAGCTCGCATCGCTTGCCGACGAGACTCCGGAAGGCCGGTCTATCGTCATTCTCGCAAAGGAAAAATATGGTCTCCGGGGTCGCGACATTCAACAGATCTCTGCCCAGTTCATTCCATTCACCGCGCAAACGCGCATGAGCGGTGCAGACATCAAACCGGAAGGCAAAGTAGGACGTCGGATTATCCGAAAGGGAGCCACAGATGCCATAAAAGCATTTATCGAGGAACAAGGCGGCGTTTTTCCACCACAAGTGTTAATGAATGTGCAGGAAATCAGTAAAATTGGCGCGACTCCCCTCGTCGTTTGTGAAAACAAAGAAGTCCTCGGTGTAATCCATCTGAAGGACATCGTTAAAGGAGGAATCAAGGAACGTTTCGCGCATCTCCGCAAGATGGGAATTCGGACCGTGATGATCACGGGAGACAATCAGTTGACAGCTACCGCGATTGCCGCGGAGGCCGGTGTAGACGATTTTCTGGCAGAGGCGAAGCCTGAGGACAAACTCAAACTTATCCGTGACTATCAAAAAGGTGGCCGACTCGTCGCGATGACTGGTGATGGAACGAACGATGCGCCGGCACTGGCTCAGGCGGACGTTGCCGTTGCAATGAATACCGGCACTCAATCAGCACGCGAAGCTGCCAACATGATCGATCTTGATAGTAATCCCACAAAACTGATGGAGATCGTGGAAATCGGGAAGCAGTTGCTCATGACGCGTGGGACGCTAACCACGTTCAGTATTGCGAACGACGTGGCGAAATATTTTGCGATCATACCGGCGGCATTCGCGACAACGTATCCTGTTCTGAATGCGCTCAATATCATGAAGCTTGCGAGTCCCGAGAGTGCGATTCTGTCAGCAGTTATTTTTAACGCACTGATCATCGTGATCTTGATTCCGCTTGCGCTCAAGGGAGTCAAGTATCGGCCCGTGAGTGCAGTCCAGTTACTCCGGCGACACCTGTTCATCTATGGTGTAGGGGGCGTGATTGCACCGTTTGTGGGTATCAAATTGGTGGACATGTTCCTGCAAGTTATAGGCATGACATAGAATTGGTTCAAATCACATCAACATCTTAGGATCGAGAATGATAAAGATAATTTCTGGAAGTGGCGCTGTATTATTTCTTGCATTGATTCTCTTGAGTGCTGGAACAACGAATGCGAAAGCACAAGATTCTACGAAATCAGCAACGACGCCAAAAATTGATATGAGTGGATTCGTTGATACGTACTACAGTGAGAATTTTGCCCAGCCGACAAGCCGAACCAACAGGCTGCGTAATTTCGACATCGCTGAGAATCAGGTGAATCTCAGTCTTGTGGAGGTGGTCTTCCAAAAGAAAGCGGAACCCGTGGGATTCCGTCTTGATGTTGACTACGGATCAGCGAATGACGTTGTGCAACCGGGAGTAACAAGCACCGCGTCTCTTCTTCAGCAGGCATATCTTACTGTTGTTGTCCCGGTTGGCAGCGGTCTGACCGTAGACGCAGGAAAGTTCGTGACCCACATGGGATACGAGGTCATTGAATCAAAAGATAACGCAAACTACAGTCGCTCGCTACTCTTTGCGTGGGCAGTCCCGTATTACCACACGGGAGTGCGTATGGGCTATTCATTTTCAAGTACCTTTGCAGCCACACTGCATATCGTCAATGGATGGAATTCTGTCATTGACAATAACGAGTCGAAGTCATTCGGTCTCGCGTTGAATTTCACCCCCGTTGCCACGACGAGCTTCATTCTGAACCTCATGGCCGGCCACGAGAACCTGACAACCATTGAGTATGGTGCAAGAAATGTGGCGGACCTGATAATCAATCATCAACTCTCAGACGAGTTCTCACTCGGTCTGAATGCAGACTACGGTGAAGCGCAAACATCGAGTGGCCTCATGATCTGGAAAGGTGCGGCAGTCTATGCGCGGTGTTCGGTGACAGACAAGACCGCGCTTGCACTTCGTGGGGAGATCTTTGACGATCCGCAAGGATATGCGTTGGGTCTCGGTCCAAAATCGGATGTCAAGGAGGTGACCGGTACCTATGAATACAAGTTTGTTGATGCGCTTCTCCTGCGGGGGGAGTTGCGATATGATTTTTCGAATATCCCCGCATTCGACAAGCAAGCGACATCAACTTCAGCTGGAATAGGAACTCAAACGATGCAATTGACTTTTCTCATAGGTCTCGTTGTTACTTTCTAAAGGCTAGATGGCGGCCATAACCCAACATAGTATAGGCATCGGACGACGGGACAGATTTTGGCTCCTTGTTACGACTATTGTCATCGCAATTCTCTTCTTCCTCAGGCTGTTGAGCCACGATGGATTTTCGGACGCCGGCAGACAAGTATGGAAGGATGGTGTTCTCGGGGCCCAACCATTGAACGATTCTTCAAACGCCAGAAGATCCAACACTGCCTCGAGACAAAGTCGCAATTAGGTGCTCGCATTGTCCGAGGGTCGGCAATTGAGAAATACGTGCGTTTTCACGACTGTCGCCGTTATGAAACATCCAGAGTCCGTTAAAATATGGAATGCGTTCTCCGCGCGCCACATTCTTCTTTGGAATGCCTCACAGTCGCGTGAAGACCGGGATGCAGCTCTTGCCCGAATTGGGTTGGCCATTTCGGTCAGTCTGCTGGGCGTTGGTGCACTTGCTGAAATCGCATTCCTCGTTGTCCTGCTTTGGCATTTCTTCTTTTGATGTCCTTTCTGGTATTTAATCCTTGAGGATTGGCTAGATCCATACATTCAGATCGTCGCCATTTTAAGTCGATGAAACTCAATTCGAATGTAAGTATATTTGAACACCATGACTAACGAACAATCCCGACCCGATCCTGACGCCCTGCTCAGTATCCTGAAGAAGGAAGAAGAGAAAGAGAAAAAGGGCAAGTTGAAGATTTTCTTCGGCATGTGTGCAGGTGTTGGCAAGACGTACGACATGCTCAAAGACGGCCACGCGGCAAAATCGAAGGGTATCGATATTGTCATCGGCTACATTGAGACCCACAAGCGGCCGGAAACCGAGGCGTTGCTCGAAGGTCTCTCGATCATACCAAGGAAGACAATTCAGTACAAAGGCACCACCCTCGAAGAAATGGATCTCGATGCCATCATAGCGAGAAAACCTGAGCTCGTCCTCGTCGATGAATTGGCACACACGAATGCACCGGAGAGCCGCCATACCAGACGGTATCAGGACGTACTCGAGCTTCTTGACAACGGCATCGACGTTTTCACAACCCTCAATGTCCAGCACCTGGAAAGCCGCGCCGATACCGTAGCGCAGATCACCGGCAGCATCGTCCACGAGACTGTCCCCGATTCTGTGTTCGCAGCTGCGGACGAAGTTGAGGTGATCGACATTTCCCCTGAAGAACTGTTGAAACGACTGGAAGAAGGCAAAGTTTACGCTCCCGAACGATCGAAACGCGCCATTGAGAACTTCTTCCGGGAAGGGAACCTCACTGCTCTTCGCGAAATGTCTTTGCGTTTGACAGCCGAACGGGTCGACAGGCAGCTGCGCGATTACATGGAGAAACAGCGGATTTCCGGTCCGTGGAAATCGGGCCAACGCTTCGCTGTCGGCATCAGCTCGAGTCCGCGCGCAGTATCCCTTATCCGTTGGGCACGGAGACTTTCCTACACGATGGACGCTTCATGGGTCGCGATCTACGTCGAAAGAGAGGCAACTCAGAACGAAAAGGATCGGGAGCAGTTGTCGAAGAACATCAAGCTGGCACGTGAGCTGGGCGCCGAAATCATCACGACGTCCGATGACGACATTGCCGCCGCACTCATCAGGGTGGCGAAACAACAGAATGCAACGCAGATCCTTATCGGGAAACCGGATCGCAGAATGTTTTCTGCATCTGCAAGGCTGCTGGAAAGACTTCTCAAAACGAGCGAAGGGCTGGATATTTATGTCGTGGGCCAGGAACAGGAGTCCCGGCCGGAGAAGACCCGCCGATTCTTTCCGGAAATTCAATCCATCCTTCCGCAATACTTCATTGCGAGCATCATCGTCATCGCGATCGCATTGATTTGTTTTCCGCTTACTAAATTTGTCGGATACAAGACGATATCCTTCATCATACTTCTGACGGTTTCACTCCTCCCGTTGCGATTTGGACCCGGACCCGTCCTCGTCGCCGGTGGACTCGGAGCGCTTCTTTGGGATTTTTTCTTTATCCCCCCCATCTTCACATTTTCCGTGGGGCATATCGAAGATGTCATGATGTTGTTGATGTACTTTATCGTTGCCATAGTCACCGGAGTACTCTCTGCCCGGGTTCGCGCGCGGGAGCGTGCTGTGCGACAGCGTGAAGAACGCACATCGGCTCTCTTCACGCTCACGAGGGATCTCTCATCGGCGCATTCGCAGGAAGAAGTGATCAAAGCCGCCGTCGCGAATATTAAAAAATTCTTCGATGCAGAAGTTGTCGTCGTTCTCGGCGATGCCGACGGAGAAATTTCCACCAGTCCGCACGCGGCCAGTTCCATGAAACCCGACTCAAAGGAATACGGTGTAGCAGCGTGGTCCTATTGGAATGAAAAACGTGCGGGGAAATTCACGGATACTTTGCCGTCTGCGGAAGCGACCTATTTTCCGATGTCTGGTCCCCGCTATCCGCTTGGCGTAATCGGTGTGAAACTCGTGCAGAAACTCTCGTCGGATCAGGATAACCTGCTCGAAAACTTTATAGCGCAGATATCTTCTGCCATCGAGCGGGAGTTGTTAAGCGAACTTGGCACCAAATCGATCGTCGTTGCCGAATCCGAACGGCTGTATAAGACGCTCTTTAATTCCGTTTCGCACGAACTCCGGACTCCCGTCGCCACCATTATGGGAGCATCGGAAAACATTCTCCGCGATCTGTCGATTGGCTCGTTGCCGACCAACGAAGAGTACGCGAAGGAAATCCACGTTGCGGCAGAACGTTTGAACAGATTGGTGGCGAATCTTCTTGACATGACCCGTTTGGAATCCGGGATGATTCAACCGAAACTCGACTGGCACGACGTTCGGGACGTAATCAACGGCGCGTTGAAGGGTTTGGACAAGGAACTCTCCGACCATCCTGTCTCGGTCATCGTCCAGGATGACATGCCGTTGGTGAAGTTCGATTATGGTCTTATCGAACAGGTTATCACAAACCTTGTGCACAACGCGACGGCTCATTCTGCAGAGAGATCGGATATCCAGGTTAGCGCTTCACACACGGAGAGCGAATGCATTATTGTTGTTTCGGACAGTGGTCCCGGACTTTCACCTGACGAGTTAAAGCGGGTGTTCGAAAAGTTCTATCGTGCTCCAACCGCCAAAACAGGTGGAACAGGTCTCGGCCTTCCCATTGCGAAGGGCTTCGTCGAAGCCCACCATGGTACGATCTCCGTCAAGAACCGAGCGAATGGGGGCGCGGAATTCGTCGTTAAGATCCCAATCGATCCTGAAGCGGGTAAACCAAAGCAGGACCGCCAATGAATTCCAAACCCGTCATCCTTGTAGTGGACGATGAGGCGCAGATTCGCAGATTGCTTGAACTGACCCTTCAAGGAGGCGGATTTGATGTTCGCCTCGCCAGCACAGGTGATGAAGGTGTAATGAAGGCAGCTTCCGAGCGTCCTGAACTTATCATTCTCGATCTCGGATTACCCGATTTGGATGGACGAGAGGTGCTGAAAAAGATCCGGGAATGGTCGTCCGTTCCGGTTCTTATTCTTTCGGTACGAAGCGCTGAAGCCGATATCGTTTCCTGCCTGGATGCCGGCGCCGACGATTATCTCGTGAAACCATTCAGGACTGGTGAGTTGCTGGCCCGCTCAAGGACAGCACTCCGCCATCGACTGACCAAGGAAGAAAAAGAAGTCTTTACCAACCGCAACCTCTCAGTCGATCTGACGACGCGGACCGTAAAGAGAGGAAGCGAAATTCTCAAGTTGACAGCGACAGAATACGCCCTGTTGAGTCTGTTTGTACGAAATGCAGGACGAGTGCTGACGCACAAATTTATCCTTGAGCAAGTCTGGGGACCTTCTCACGCCGAGGAGGCACAGTACACACGCGTCTATGTGGGATCTCTCAGGAAGAAGATCGAGAAAGACCCTGCAAACCCACAATTCATACTCACTGAATCAGGGATTGGATACAGATTGAGTGTCGAAGATTAGTTCTATGATTGGTCGCACTATTCTTGAAACACATTGAACGTATTTGATATCCGCGGAACTCGTGCAGTCGAATAATGGTTTGGCTTTGAGTATCGTGAGGTACATTCTCAGTATTTGTCCATTCCTAATGAATTTGGGAACGATAGACGATTCTTTTAGATAATTCCCGGACGTTGTATTCACATTCATTCCCCAAAACATCAAAATGAATATTCTTCAAGCTGTTATTCTGGGCATTGTTCAAGGACTCACAGAATTCATACCGATTTCGAGTTCAGCTCATCTGGTTATCATCCCCTGGCTGTTCAACTGGAATGACCCGGCTCTCGAAAGTCTTACATTCGACGTAGCGTTACACTTGGGCACTCTCCTGGCCCTCCTCGCCTACTTCTGGATTGATTGGGTTCGGTTAGTCAAGACCGGAATTGCCAGCATCATCGAAAGGAAGATAGGCGAAGATATCGACCGTAAACTTGCGTGGTACCTTGTGATTGGCACAATTCCGGGTGGAATCGTCGGTCTGCTTTTTGAACACAAGATTGAACATCTCTTCCATCCGGCTGAAGGAGAAATTGTCGCATCCTCGATGATTTGGATGGCAGCAATTATTGCACTTCTTGGAGCCCTTCTCTTCCTGGCAGAGCGTTTGGCAAAACATGACCGTCGGATGAATGGTTTGACACTGAGAGATTCCATCTTGATTGGACTTGCACAAGCTCTTGCGATTTTCCCTGGCGTATCACGCTCCGGAAGCACCATTACGGCGGGACTTGCCGTCGGATTGGAGCGCGAAACGGCCGCGCGATTCTCATTCCTCTTGTCCGCACCTATCGTGGCCGGAGCCGGACTAAAAAGCCTATGGGACATCTACAAGGGAATCCACAGCGGTGCCATCGCCGGTTCGGACATGGCATTATTCCCAATTGGATTCGTCGCGGCCGCGATCAGCGGCTATTTTTGTATCAAGTTCCTTCTCCGGTTCCTGCAGAAGAACTCGACGAACGTGTTTGTATACTACCGGTGGGCGCTGGCTGTTTTTGTGATCGCGGTTGCCCTTTCCCGAGCCTGAAATTAGTCGTTTAACGGAACTCCCCCGCGTACCATACTGTTGGAAACTAGACAGCAGGGCAGTAATACCGAGTCATGGCAAGTCTAAATAAACGAAATATACTCCTCAGCTTCCTCCTCGCCTTTCAGTTCATCGGGGTCGGGATTTGGATTCCTACTCACGGGGATACCGATTATTCTATTTGGCCCGGTCAAGCAAAGGTCTTGGAACACCGGGACAATGGACCTTGCCGTGACATCCCACTTTCGCAAAACGACTATTGCGCCGTTTGCGCGGCCGCCCAGAGTCGCATCTCTTTCAAGCCGATTCACGTTCCATCTGAACAACTTCAAGTCCTGGGCCAGATCGAAATATTGGCCTTCGTCACACCTTCCCAACAACTCCATCTTGATTCCTTTTCAAGGCGCGGTCCTCCTTCTTCTCTTCTCGGTTAATCAGTAGTCCAACAGTCTTCCAAGGGATAGCTTGACGCGTGTCAAGCCTCCCATCTACTATTCATTCGAAGAGGAGAAGTCGAAATGCGTACAGTCGTATTGTTGTGCTGTATAGGTTTTGGTGTTTGTTTTACTTTCGGTCAATATGCGCCTCTGCGGGGGAATGACAAGAGCGGTACTACAATGAGGAGCTCAACATCAGACGACCTCGATGAAAACATCGAGCTCCGAGTAACCGTCACCGATGCCGAAGAAAAGATTCCGCTAGAACTCGCCCGCGTCGTTTTGCGTCACGGCGATAAACTTGTCGCACAGGACGCAACCAATCACGCCGGCCAAGTCCGGCTGCACGAAGTTCCACCAGGGGCCTACACCTTAAGTGTCTGGTTTGTAGGTTATCAAACCTATTCGGAGATAATCCAGGTAGACCCTCAACACACGCTCGTTGAGGTTGCGCTGCAGCCGGAAGGGAACAAACAACAGGTAGTCGATGTCGTCGGGTCCCGGGCCCCGGAAATGACCCACATTGACACACGAACGGCGAACCAAGTCTTCGAATCCGAAACGTATCACGTTCCTCCAACCGCTCGAATGACGAACCTCATTCAGGAAAATATGATGGGGGCTGTCCGCGCACCCACGGGCGAAGTTCACATCAACGGCATGCATGGTGAATTCACCTACTACGTCGACGGCATTCCGGTCCCTCTCGGAGTGTTCGGAGGATTGAATGAGGTTGT
>CAZOIM010000012.1:0-22462 GCA_964579855.1 uncultured Ignavibacteriaceae bacterium
CCTCGCAGAAGTGTTTTTCCGTCTGGAAGCAGAATGGGAATACCGATTGAAATGATTTGAGAGCGAAGCTCCGTGCTTTCCTTGATCAGCGCTTCAGTTCTCTGCGTCATCTCCTTGGGAGTTGCTTTCAAAACCGCCTTGATTGTTCCGAATGTTTTCTGAAGGAGGTACGCTTCATACAGAAGTTTTGAGAGTCGCGGCGGTCCGAGAATTTCAAAAGCGACGCTCTTCGTTTTGTGCTGAACCTCCAGCGCTTTCAGTTGACGCAAGGCGCTTTCAAACATGAATCCGGCACGGTACGTCGGAGCGAGAGTGGCATTGTCGAGCGCGTTGATAATATCGTGTCCGGTGTTTCCTCCTTTGATCTCGAAGGCCACTGATTCCGCAATCTCTTCTGGAGTAACAAATTCCATTTGTCCAGGCGTCGAGATCGCTTCGAACTCAGCACGCGAGAAAGTGCCGTTCTCACCGGTGTCGATGAAGACAGACCGAAGCGGCTGATTCAACGACGTCCAAATCGGCGAGGACAATTTAAGTTCGAGATTTCCTTTGAGCGAGACGCCTCGATCCGGTGGGCAGTCAACCAGCTCGATCGGAATGCCGCGTTTTTTGATTTCTCCGTATCCAATCTTCTTCCAGGCGATGGCTGCTGTAGGCTTGATTTCCTTGGTAATCGGGGAATCGGGTGTCCGTCCCATGAGGAACAACAACATCGTGTGGGCTCCTGCGACAGAAGACTTACTCAAGAGGACGCTTGAGGGGCGTTCCTCACTGTGCGTGTAAGGAATGTTAAGACCCATGCCGCCAGTGCCGCTCGTGCCGATCTTAACGTAGATTTTCGTCCCGACCTCGTGCATCGACCGGTACATTAATTGGACGTGACGGATAAGCTGCGGGATGTACTGCGTTGCAATAAGTCGTTCAGCCGCTTCGACAATTTGTTGTTCACGATTTCCTGCTGCTTTCTTGACGGCCTTTCGGACTTCGCGAGCAACATGGAATATATCCTGGTAAGCGATGGCCGTCGCTGAATTAATACAGTCGATGACGACTTCCGGTTTGTATTTATTGAGGAGTTGAAAGACTGCGGAACGATGGAGGACTTCGGAATTGAATTCATCGAGCAAGTCGTCGATGAGCATCCCGCGCCGTGCAGGGTCCTTCAATATTTCTTCGCGTCCCACGTCCTTCAACGTGTGGCGAAGGAAAATGTTCCCCCACCACGGAACAAAGAAGTTCCTGCCTGCCTTCGGATATTCCTTCCGAAGAAGATTGACGGCTTCGTTTGCCTCTGATTCCAGCAATGATGAAACGATGATGCGTTTCGGTCTTTCTTCCATGAGTTTTCGACAAATGGCGGAGCCCACGAGACCCCAGCCACCAAGAACGAGGACTGTTTTATTCTGAATTTCCATACCCTAAACCTGACAGGATTAATGAGCTGAGTTTTTGAACGAGAGTTGCTATATCTTTTCAACAATGCAGGCAGTACCATAGGCGAGAACTTCCGTAACCCCGCCCATAATTTCCGTTGCGTCATATCGGAATGCAACAATGGCGTTCGCACCCAACTGTGTGGCGTGCGCTATCATCAATTCAAATGCGTCCCGGCGTGTTTGTTCGCACAGTTGTGAATAGAGTGAGATATTCCCGCCGAACATAATTTGAAATCCAGCTCCGATATTGCCGATGAGCGATCGGGAACGAACAACGATGCCGCGCACGACACCGAGATTTCGGACAACCTTGTATCCATCCAATTGAATGTTTGTCGTGACAAGTGCATGATCCATGGTTATGTGGTCCTTTCTCTTGGGATTGAATTCACGTAATTGTGAACAAGGTTCTAACGGGATTGCATTGAACAATGGCTTATCACAGTCTCAGAAGTACCGATAGCAATATCATGTGGTCTAGGATAAGCGAGAACTAACCCTTTGGCACTACAGTGTCGTACCATGTTTTTTTGTCGCGTGCCCCCAATTCATCAATGTGCATATGCTTGGTCTCGGTATATTCTCTGACTCCCTCGACACCGAATTCCCGCCCAATGCCGCTTTGTTTGTATCCGCCAAACGGCGCTCGCTCACTGATGAGATGCCATTCGTTGATCCAGACGGTGCCTGCACGCAAACGCTTAGCTATCGCAACAGCTCGGTCCTTGTCTTTTGACCAAACGCCGCCACCCAAGCCATAGATCGAATCGTTCGCAATGGCAACGGCCTGATCTTCGGAGTCGAACTGTATGACGGATAATACGGGACCGAAGATCTCTTCCTGCGCAATAGTCATAGCATTGTTCACATCTGCGAAGATCGTCGGGTTGACAAAAAAACCACGCGAGAGATTTTGATCCGTTGGTATATCGCCCCCCGCGACAAGTTTCGCTCCCTCGGCTTTCCCTTTAGCAATGTAGCCAAGAATGCGGTCGAGTTGCTTTCTTGAAATGAGGGGACCCATGTCTGTGGAAAGGTCAGCAGGATTACCCAACTTGATTTTCTTGGTTTTCGCAACCAGCCGGTCGAGGAATTCGTTGTACTTTGATTTCGGAAGCAGTAGCCGCGATCCCGCTTCGCAACACTGCCCCTGGTGATAGAAGATAGCATATATTGACCCGTCAACGGCTAGTTCCATATCAGCATCATCGAGCACGATATTCGCAGACTTGCCTCCGCATTCAAGCGTAATCTTCTTGAGATTCCCCGCGGCGAGAGCCATTATTTTCTTTCCAACGGCGGTCGATCCGGTAAACGAGATCTTGTCAACAAGAGGGCTGCGGACCAGCTCTTCTCCAGCTTCTTCGCCGAATCCGGCGACAATATTCACAACTCCCTTAGGGATTCCGACTTCCTGGATAATTTTCGCGAGTTCCAGTGCGGTGCAGGGAGTAAGTTCCGAAGGTTTGAGGACAACGGTATTGCCCGCAGCCAGGGCTGGACCGAGTTTCCAAATAGCCATCTTGAGAGGAAAATTCCACGGAATAATTGCGCCCACCACACCGATCGGTTCCCGCAAGATTAGATTCTGACTGAACCCAGGTTTGCTTACCCCTTCCACCTGATCCGATTGTTCGAGGGCTGCAAGTTTGGAGAAGTAGTTCATGTTCCGCGCGGAAAGGTAGATATCCTCCTTCGCTTTGCGGATGGTAGATCCAGAATCTGAAACTTCCAACGCAACGAGCTCTTTCTGACGTTCATTGATCTTGTCAGAAATCGCTTTCAACAATGCACTGCGTTCTTCCTTTTTCATCCGAGGCCAGGGCCCGTCGTCAAACGCTTTTCTAGCGGCAGAGATTGCTGTGCGCGTATCTTCGACGTTAGCCCGTGCAACCGTCGCGACAACATCCTGATTAAACGGATTAATCGAATCGAAGGTTTTCTTTGACCTTGAATCAACGAACTCACCGTCGATGAAGAGTTGGTAGTTGGCCATTAGAGTCTATGATTCAAATTGTTCGGGTATTGTCGATGAACGATCAGGTTCCAGTGAGTTTCTTGACGATGTCATAGAGGTGTTTCACTTCCGCCTGAAACTCTTCGCCTGTCCCCGGACCTCTAAACCCGATGTGCACAAGCTGGATCTTCCCGTTCTTGTCGATAAAAAGCGCTGTAGGGTATGCGTAGAAGTTCGTTAGTTGGGAGCGAAGTTGGGGGCCTACGTATTTGTTGTCCGTGCTGCCGCAAAAAAGCAACGGGAACGTCAGGCCAAAACGTTTCTGGTAAAGGCCCATATTCTTTTTCGCCTGGCTCACATCGTCGTTGATTTCGAACGACAGGCCAACGATCTCCAATCCTTTGTCTCTATATTCCTCATATAATTGTTGAAGGATCGGCGATTCATCCATGCAGTTGTGACACCACGTTCCCATGATATCGACGATCAAAACCTTTCTTTTGAACCTGTTGGAAGTATTGTTGAGACTGTCACCTTCCGAAGTGATGCCCGAGAAAACAAACGGGATTTTCGGATTCGTTATTTTCGTTTCCTGCCCACTGGCGACATTGTTAGTGGACGTCAACAGAGGTTCAAGTGTGAGTTCCACGGGGGGTTCGTCGCGAACGTAGAACGTGCCGTTCCATGAGCTGCCGGTTTGTCTTAACTCGAACAATTGAGCCTGCCACCCTGTGAACCTGCTTAATGCGGCCGTTGTACCGATCTGTATTCCCGCGTTCAGTCCATAGTCGCCATCGGGGGCGATCAATGTTCCAAATACGGAATCGTTCTTAGTCCAAAATGATGCAACCGTTGTGCTATCAATCGAGTTACCTTCACGCAGAAATGCCCGAAACTTCCCCAACAATGGAATTGCCGGTTTCATCGTTGATTGCAATTGATGTGGCTCTAAAGCTTCGGCAGACGCGGTAAATGGAATGGAAAGAGCCGTCGAACGATACCGAATGTAATTGCCTTCCCAATGGCTTCCGTTGAGGACTCCTCGGATTGCTGCGTTATATTCGGAAAAGATCAGTATCAGGGAATCACCTTGGTGTTGTATCTCAGGTATCGGTGTCCGTTCTTCGCCGACGAGAAAGTATCCACTTGGCGTGAGAGACTGCAGATCGATGAATGCACGGAACGGAAGAGACTTGCCATCAGTCCTGTGCAGCTGACCACTCCAATACGCTCTTTCCGGCACTGGTTTCTGGCAACCGACGAGAATTAAAAGAAGTGGTAGTACGACCCAAGATGGCTTCATTTTCAAGAATCTCATTTCAGGAAAAGTGGACGAGCATTTTGCGGTTTTGGATATCCCGAATCGCTGAGCGAATGGTCACCGACGATCATAGCGCCGTTAGAAAGCCCCGGGATGCTTCCCGCTTCCAAATGTAGAAAGCAATATGATGATGGCGAGTAAGAGAAATTGGACGATGTAGTGCCACATAAATTGCCGGTTTGAATCGTTCAACAACGAATCGGCGTTTGGCGGAGCATTCTGTTCATCGATGGATTGCAGGAGAACAGTTCGTCTTCTCGCCAGCATTGCCCCAAACAATGCGCCGTTGACAAGAGCGATCGCAAAGAAGATGATTTTTGCTACGAGCCATCCTTCACTGTACCAATGCAGCTCTGTGCCAAGGTATCGATTGTAGATATTGCCGATCCCGGTTGCAAGGAGCAGCAACGTCACAATTGGCGAGAGCAGTCCGATCACCCTGCCGGATTTGCTCACGTACAGCTTCAGATGCATGTTCTGTTCGTGCATGATTTTGCGATGGATGAGCCATCCGCCAACAACCACGACGAATAACAAACCGACTGCAATGATGTGAAAAAAGAAATTGAATGAACCCGCCATCGGAGTCACTGCGACAATGTGAATGAGAATTTGATGTAATGTTAAGATAATAAATTGATCCCTAAAAAGGGTGAGTCGCTGAGGAGAAAAGAAAAGGGCAGAAGTACATTCCGCCCTTTTGTAATTCTAATGAATGACCCCGATTCGCGGTCGGGTTTCCCCTCGGCTACTTTTCTTTATCTCGTACTATATCTCCAACCTGGAAACCGTTGCCTTCAAGAATTGTCGCCTTCATTGCCTTGCCTTGCAGCAGGTCGTCCGTCGTCTTGATCTTGCCGACCTTTGATTCCTCGGCGCCAAGCGAGAGTCCGGTATCCGGATCTTTTATTTCTTCTCCTTTTCGGACGACGAAGAATACCGATCCCTTGGTAACGTTGCCCTCGGACCCCGGTTTCATAAGAACGGTTCCGTCCGTATTGACCTTGATGATCTTGCCGGACCACGGAATCTTTTCCATGTTTTTTGAAATGAGTTCGATGGTCTTATCAACAGCTTCCCGCGTTGCTTTGCCGATGTCGGTATTATCCCAGGAATCCTGATTGTTGAAATCCATATCTTCATACCGGACTGCTATACCCGTTGTAGACTCTGTTCCTTCTTCAGCTTCGGATGCGATGATTTCACCCGTTGATGTGTTAATGAGACGGATGTCAACGACTGTTCTGGCTTTCTTTGTTTTCAATCCTCCGCCAAAAACCGAAACTCCGCCGCCGATATTACTTTCCTTGGTACCGCATTCCGTGACTGCTCCGACGACGAACAATTCTGCTCCAAGAAGTTGGCCAACTTTCGGCGCTGTTTGAGCTGTGACAAGTCCGGATTCACCCAATTTTTGTTCTTGGACGAGTTTGTCGAGTTCTTGCCGTTCAATCACCGCAAACTTGCCGGATTTCACGAGCGCTGTTGCGAGCATGTCTGCTACGCCAGATCCAAGATGGCTGAATCCGCTCCCCGACCGGTCTTCAAACCGGGAAATTGCGATGCGCTTCTTGAGTTGAGCTGAAGCAGCGAGGTTTAGGACGAACGCGGCAATGAGCAGCAATGTAATTCTTGATTTCATGAACACTTCCTCCCTGATAGTGGTTGTAATAGTGCGTGCCGTGATAAGAGTGCCAGAGTAACGAATAACTACGGAGAAAAAAACTGCCTTGACCCTGCATGGGAGACAGAATGGACTTGTCTCCCTTGACGCAATGGGAGAACGATCGTCTTCTACATTTCCAACTTCTGAATGTCCTGGATTTCCTCCAGTTTTTTCGCGACAAGTGTTGTCAGGTCTCTCATGGACGTCATCCCGTCGGAAATAACTTCAACTCCCTGTCGGAGCTCGGCGAATCGTTCCCTGAAAAGCCGTTGATCCTCCTTCGGAAGATGTTTGGCAAGATCCTCTTCATTGTGCTGCAAGTTCTTCAGGTGGGCGTAAAGGCTGTTCTCGACAAATTCGCTGATGGAAGTCACGGTGGTTTCAAACGTGCGCAGCGATTCCATGTCTTTCTCTTTTTCTTTCAGCAATATCTGCTCACGTTCTCTCCGTTGGAGTTCTTTTCGATACAAATATCGTTCGTGAGCGCTCATGATTGCCAGGGGAAGTTTGTCGATGTCGATCTGATCCTTTCGGAAGTAATCATAAGCGCCAAGCTTGATGGCTTCAACTGCAACCGTTTCCGAACCAGCGGCAGTGACCATGATAACTGGGGTTCGGTTATTATTGTTCTGCATCCATCGGAGAAGATCAATGCCCGTCTCCTCCGGCATGCTATAGTCGAGAATGACGACATCGAAGGTGTTCTTTTCCATCAATTCACGAGCGGAGCTTGCAGATCCACACGACTGAACGCCGAATTCCTTGGTCATGTTCAGCGCCATCTCAAGACTCATGCGGAACGACTCTTCATCGTCAACGATCAGGACTTTCAAAGGGTGGGTTTGTTCCATACCGGTGGTTCCTCAATATCGTAGGGTTGAGAGAAAGCCTAAGGCATGGAGATTGTACGAAGAAATTATCCCAAAATACAACCGATAGATGCCCTGTTGAATCTGCCTGAATGTGCTTGCGAGTTCGGGCGAGGCCTTGTATATTTGACACCGATTGACTTTTCGCATTCGATTACGATTCTTCAATATCAATAAGGCCCACGATGCGCATCAGATCGCGAATTCTGCTTTTGGTCATATTCTTAAGCATTACATTTTCGTTTGAAGCGTTAAGTCAGGCGCCAAAGGTGCTGGACGCTTCCGAACTCAAACTCGCGATTGATAGACTTTCAGTGTTGGGCGCAGTACTCTATGTTGGCGCCCACCCGGATGACGAAAATACGGCGTTGCTGGCATATCTTGCGAAAGGGAAACTTGTCCGTACCGCCTATCTATCGATGACCAGAGGTGAAGGTGGACAGAATCTAATCGGACCTGAGCTTGGTGACGAGCTGGGAGTTATCAGAACCCAGGAGCTGCTCGCTGCCCGTCGGGTCGACGGGGCTGAGCAGTTCTTCACGCGAGCAATCGATTTCGGCTACTCGAAAACGTCGGAAGAAACAATGAAGATGTGGGGTGATGACAAAATTCTCAGCGATGTTGTATGGATCATCCGCAATTTTCGACCCGACGTAATTATTACCCGATTTTCGCCGACGATAGGCGGACACGGCAATCACACTTCTTCGGCAATCCTTGCAGAACAGGCGTTTGAAGCTTCCGGTGACGCAAAAAGATTCCCCGATCAGTTGAAGTACGTGAAACCCTGGAAAGCAAAAAGGCTGTTGTTCAACACGGCCAGATTCTTTGATGCCACGATTGATACAGCGAATGCGGTGAAGGTTGACGTTGGTGAATACAATCCAATCCTTGGCCGATCGTATTCTGAAATTGCCGGAATCAGCCGCACGAATCATAAAAGCCAGGGATTCGGTGCATCGCAGACCCGGGGTCCGGGCATTAACTATTTTCGCAATACGCTGGGAGATCCGGCGAAGAGCGATCTCATGGACGGAGTAGACCTCTCGTGGTCACGCATTTCGGGTGGAGGCACCGTAGATTCCATCCTCAAGGAAGTCGACAGAAATTTTGATATCGAGCATCCAAATGCAAGTCTGCCACTTCTGCTGAAAGCACGTACTGCGATGAACGGACTTCAGGATGACTATTGGGTTGAGATCAAAAGAAAGGAAATCGAAGAAGTAATCAAGACGGCAGCAGGATTGTGGCTGGATGCGCTGGCATCAGAGTACTCTGTTGTTCCCGGAAAACAAATAAAAGTAAACGTCGGAGCCATCAATCGGTCGGATGCCGTTATCCGAATTGACAGTGTATCAATTCCGAATTCGGTTGGATCGATGACGCCACAACTATTGAGCTCAAACGTGCCGGTGCAAAACTCGCTTACCGTTAATGTGCCCTTTGACGCTCCATATTCACTGCAATACTGGTTGCAGCAATCGCCGGATAAAGGTTCGTACAATATTCCCAACCAGTTGCTGATTGGCCGTGCCGAAAATGGCCCGCCTCTTAGTGCTACGTTTTATTTGACATTCGCGGATCAACATTTGTCCTACATCATCCCAGTTCAGTATCGGTGGGTCGATCCCGTCGATGGCGAATTGTACCGACCTTTGGTTGTCATGCCACCAGCTGCCTGTAATCTCGAGGAAAAGGTAATCGTGTTTACGGGTGAAACCGAAAAAGAAGTTAGTATCACGATCAAGAGTGGGATGCCAAATGTTTCAGGTTCTGTCGATCTTGTCCTACCGGATGGCTGGTCATCAAATCCGATATCAAGTCAATTCGAACTAAAAGCAATGAACGATGAAAAAGTGATCCGATTTTTCGTTCGGCCTTCGAACGCGGCGAGAAGTGGGAAATTCTCAGTCGAAGCAAATGTCGGAGGAAAGATCTTGGATCGCGGCAGGATAACGATTCAATACAAACACATACCTCCGGAAGTGATGTTTCCGCTCGCTGACGGGAAGCTCGTTCGAACGGATCTGTCGATGGACGGTAAAACTGTCGGCTACATTATGGGCGCAGGTGATGAAGTTCCAACGGCGTTGCGACAAATGGGATACCAGGTCACCCTCTTGACAGACGATGACCTTGCCAATCGCGATTTCTCACGAGTGGATGTTATCATCGCCGGTATCCGTGCTTACAATACCCGGCCGGCACTTCGAATCTATCAGAATCGATTGATGGATTACGTGAAAAAGGGAGGGACATACATCGTCCAGTATGTGACGCTCCAGCGGTCCGAATCTGACAACATTGGTCCTTATCCATTCAATGTTTCAAGGGACCGTGTCACGGTAGAAGAAGCTCCTCCGGTGTTCTTGAATCCGCGTCACGCGCTTCTCAACTATCCCAACAGAATCACAGCGGAAGATTTTGACGGATGGGTTCAGGAGCGCGGCCTCTATTTTGCGGACAAATGGGATGCGCATTATGATTCCGTGATCGGATTTGCTGATCCAGGCGAAAGTCTGAAGTCAGGAGGGCTGATCTACGCCAAGTACGGCAAAGGAAATTATATCTACACTGGATTTGACTTCTTCCGTGAACTGCCTGCCGGTGTTCCGGGTGCCTATCGGTTGTTCTCGAACATGCTCTCCGTTGGAAAAGAAACGAAGCTGAAAAGAATGCCGGGCGTTGAAGGAAACAAGAATAAATGATCGGAGATCCGAAGAATACTCAAACACCTGTGCCGTCTGACGACTTGCCCGGTTCAATGTCCAACCCCGACCGCCCCCCTTTATTCCGCACCTGGTCCCGACTTTACGCCTGTGTTCTGGGTGAACTTGCTCTCCTGATCGTACTGTTTTATGCATTCTCCAGATTCTTTCAATGAGAGAGACTGACTGGATCGTTCTCGGTATCACCTTGCTCGCCATCGTTGTGTATGGTGTACACAAGGGGAGGGGATCGAAGAACATCCGGGGATATCTTCTTGCCGACAAATCCATGAAATGGTACACGATTGCGCTCTCTATCATGGCTACGCAAGCGAGCGCAATTACCTTCACCTCCACGCCCGGTCAGGCGTACGTGGATGGGATGCGTTTTGTGCAGTTCTATCTTGGTCTCCCCATTGCCATGGTCATCCTTTCGGTTACAGCTGTGCCGATCTTCCACAGACTCAACGTCTACACTGCGTATGAGTATCTCGAACATCGGTTCGATTTGAAGACTCGCACGTTGACGAGCCTCATTTTCCTTATCCAACGCGGCCTTGCTGTCGGAATTACCATCTACGCACCTTCGCTCGTTTTGTCCGTCATGCTCGGTATCGATATCCATACTACTTCGTTGATCATAGGCGGCATTGTCATTATCTACACGACGTGGGGCGGTGTCAAGGCTGTCAATTATACCGATTTTCAACAGTTGCTCATCATCACCTTCGGAATGGTCTTCGCGTTTTGTGCCACCATTTATTTCCTGCCAAAAGGGATATCGTTCGGCGATGCGCTGCACGTGGCGGGAGGAATGGGAAAACTCAACCTGATTGATTTTTCATTCGATTTCAATAATCGATATAATATTTGGTCGGGGATATTTGGCGGAATGTTCGTGGCACTCGCATATTTTGGTTGTGATCAGTCCCAGGTCCAGCGCTATTTGACCGGCCAATCGGTTACCCAAAGCCGACTAGCCCTTTTGTTCAATGGCGCGGCGAAAGTGCCGATGCAGTTCTTCATTCTTCTTCTCGGTGCCATGGTCTTCGTGTTCTATCAGTTCTCCGCCCCGCCATTGTTCTTTAATCCGGTGGAAACTGCAAAGATACGCTCGAGTGTATATGGGACAGAATACGCCAATCTCGAGACCAGATTTGATGGAGTCTTCCACGAAAAATCCAAAGCGCTGACGTCGTATCTCGAAGCGGAAAAATCAGGCGACAGGATTCGAATCGAAGTTGCAGGGAGGCATCTTTCAGAGATAAACAAGGAGGCTGATGAATTACGGGTCAAAGGGGTTGAGGTGCTGAAGAAGAACGATGCGACAGTCGATGCAAGCGATACAAACTACATATTCCTTTCATTCGTGATCAAGTACTTGCCGGTCGGACTTGTTGGCCTCATCTTTGCCTGTATATTTGCTGCATCGATGTCTTCATCATCCGGGGAACTGAGTGCATTGGCGACCTGCAGCGTCATAGATATCTACAAACGCCATTTTAAGAAGGAGGGAAGCGATCGGCACTACCTGGCCGTTTCGAGAGTCTCGATGGCGCTTTGGGGAATCTATGGAATTGTTTTCGCTCAGTATGCCAGCCGTCTTGGGTCGCTCATTGAGGCCGTTAACATTCTCGGATCTCTTTTTTACGGAACGTTGCTCGGTGTATTTCTTCTGGCGTTCTACGTCAAGTGGGTGGGGGGGACAGCCACGTTTGTCGCGGCATTTGTGGGAGAAGCTGTTGTTCTCTATTGTTTCAAATTCACGAACATTGCGTGGCTTTGGTACAATGTCATAGGGTGCGGTATCTTGGTTCTTGTGGCAGTTTCGATCAATCCCTTCTTTCGCACCTCGAAGTCATCCAAAAGTTGAATGCGTTCATCCTTCCTTTTTGCTGCCCCGGAAAACCAAACTCAGCGCAAGGAGCAGTAGAAGCAGAGCGGGGATAAAAAATTCATACTGATAAGGCCGTGGCATTTCAAACCGCAGCGTTGCTCCGGTATCGTTCATGAAGGTGTACAAGATGACGGCGCTTGAAGTGATTGAGACCAGCCAAACGGATAATGATGGGTGAAAAGACTTCCCCTCCGCTTCGTGACGGATTATGAGAATTCCTGAGGCAATCATGACAAGAGAAATCAGAACGGGCGCGATAACCGGACCGATCCACGGGACGGGGATAAGGAACAAGATGTCCCAATCGAACAACGATGCGGGCCAATGAAGAATAACTTTCAACCAGATGTAGTAGAAAATATCCCACACCCCAAACGCCACGAGGAAGTAGCTGAATTTTTGCCATCGCGAATTCCCGGCGAGGAGTCCAACCGTAACAAGCATGACAATCGTGGAAAACTCTCGAGCAAGTTCTACCAGTAAGTGTTGAGCTTGCATCGCGGCTAATGGAAACGAAAACCCTTCCGGATAGTAGAGTGCTCGGAGATAGACCACAACTGAAGATTCTACGAATCCAAAAGCCGTCGCAAAGACCGCAACAGTGAATAGTTTCTGATAAGTTTTCATAGGCGAAGTTGAGTGTGTTTTGGTGACAGACGGAAAAAGCCTCGTCCAGACACTGACGAGGCTCCTCCAAACTCTTTTCGTGCAAGAATACAGATACTACTTCTTGCTCTTCCAGTCTGCGATCATCTTCTCGAACTGTGTTGTATTGAGCTTTGGATCCTGTTCTTTTCCGATCTTGATAGCATCCTCACCTGTCTTGATTGCATCTTCGGTTTTTCCTGCTTCAGCATTGAGTTCGGCAACCAACCGGAGGTTTGTGTAAGTTTTCTTCATTGTGACGGACTTCTGTGCCCACGTCATGGCTTCATCGAGATTCTGCTTCGAGGTTAGCGCATACCGGGCTGCCTGGTTAAGCACTGTTGCGTCGTCCATCGACGCGCCTGCCTGAACTTTCACCTTCTTCATGATAAATGCAGGTGTCGTATCGACTTCGACGACGACAGCGGCGCGCATTTTCTCCCAGTTCATACTGAGAGTCGCGCTGTTCGATTTAATCGGGTCGACATTGTATTCCAGCCATTCCTGGTTTGTAATGGTCTGAGGCATCACGGCGACCCTCAAGACATCTTTCTCCTTGTTATACTTAAACGCTCCCCATTGCTTGGCCTCGCTGTTGAAGATCACGGTCCATTCTTTTTGCGAAGGGATGAGGAAGAAGCCGTACGTTCCTGCGGCCAGTTTGCTTCCATTGATCAACACATCGTCGGCAAAACTCACCCGGGTGGCTTCATTGGCACCGGCTCTCCAGACTTCATTGAACGGCTCGAGCTTTCCCCAAATCTCGCGGGCTTTCACTCCGGGACGTGAATACTCAACCATAATATCTGTAACACCAATCGTTTGCTTGACCGAAGCGCCGGGGCTAACTCGGGCGTCTTTGGCAAGAGCCGGTGTTTCGATATTCACTCCTGCGATCAATTTTTCCCATCTCAAAACAAATCTGCAGGAAGAACTCTTGAGATCCTCAAAATTGTAAGAGAGCCATTCCTGTTGGGGTGCGGCTTCCGGTTTCACAGTCAACCGTAAAACGTCTTTTTCTTTTTTATAGTTGAAGGCTCCCCATTGTTTCGGCTCGCTGTTGAAAATAAACGTCCAATCGTTTGCGGTCGGAAGAACGAAGAAACTATACGATCCTGCTGCGAGCTTATTTCCATCGATAGTCACGTCCGTGCTGAACGTGATCGTCGTGGCATCGTTGGCCCCTGCTCGCCAGACTTGATCATAAGGAACGAGCTTTCCCCAAATCTCTCTGCCTTTAACGCCAGGTCGAGAGTAATCGACTTTGATTGTTGTTGGACCGACGACTTGTGTTGCTTCCGCGTTTGGACTTGGCCGCGGCAGTTTCAGCTGGGCATCGGATACCTGCGAAAAGAAAAACGCCAAGGCGGCAAGCACGAGAGCTACAGGCGAGAAATATTTCTTACAACAATCCATAATGCACCTCTTTGAGTGATAGTTTGGAAGATAGAGCGATAGTACGTTTGTTTGTTCTTAGGATTTCGGCAATCCACTTTTTGCAATTGTTGCTATTACTTCACAGAACCTGTCCAATTCCTTTAACGTTGTGTAGACATTCGGAGTGATCCTCAATCCTTTAAATTCATCGTGAACTATGGGGGTGACGAAGACCTTGTGTTTATCAAACAAATACCCGCCGAGTGCTCCCGGGTCGACGCCTTCAATCCCAACGTTCGCGATCCCGCACGACTGATTCTCTTCGAAGGAGGTGTTAAAGTAGATTTTCGGAAGTCCCTTCAATTGATTGGCCCAATAATTCCGCAGATAGCGCAGGCGTGCTTCTTTTCTTTTGGGTCCGATGCCTTGATGAAAGAGGATCGCTTCGCCTATCGCAAGCTTTGGCGCTGCCGAGTGGGTGCCGATCTCTTCAAATTTTCTGATATCGGTCGCCTGTGTTTTTTCGGCTGCCATAAGCGGCCAGATCTTTTCAATTTTCTCTTTCTTGATGAAGAGCAATCCGGTTCCCTTGGGCGCATAAAGCCATTTATGCAGACTCGTGCCGTAATAGTCGCAACCGAGATCGGATTGAGTAAAGGCAAAATGGGCGAAGGAATGCGCTCCGTCGACGATGACTTCGATCCCCTTCGACTTTGCCAAATCACAAATCGCCTTGACCGGCGTTATTTGGCCTGTGAGATTAATGACGTGCGATACAAGAATGACCCTCGTTCTGTCCGTAATTCCTTTTTCGAATGCGGCAGTTATCTCATCGAGGGATTTCGGAGGTACAGGGACCTTGACACACTTTAACTGAAGCCCCTCGCGCAATTCCCGCTGACGTAGCGTCGTGAGCATTCTTGGATAATCCTGAGTCGTGGTGAGTACTTCGTCTCCGGATTTCAGATTCATTCCCATGAGAAGAATTTCAAGAGATTCCGAAGCGTTTCGGGTGATGGCGATTTCTTCACGATCACACCCGAAAACATTCGCCAACCCTGTCCGGATGGTTTCTGATTGTGGCTCGAGGATTGACCACATCGTGTAGGCCGTAGCATCTTCCTGTTCCCAAATGTATTTGCAGAGCGCTTCGGTGACGACACGCGGGGAGGGAGAAACACCGCCGTTATTCAGGTTGATTATTCCTCGAGAAACTGAAAAGGATCGCTGAATGTCGAACCAGAAATCTTCGTCCATCGCTGCCTGATTGTCGGTAAGATGTTCGACCTTTTTCGCCGATGCGTGCAGGTCATCAAAGAGCGACCCAACAGTAGCAGAAGTGAGAGCAGCCAGCCCGAGTCCTTTTCCAACTGCGCCAAGGAAATCTCTTCTTCCTACTTCTCTCTCTAATAGACCATTGATCGGGAGTCCCATGGTGAATTTCTCCTTATGGAATGAGCCTCATAGTAAATTGTTGGATCCTTAGATGATCGGCCAACTCTTGCATTTGAGACAGGACAATTTTGTGCCTTCGGCCGAAGGCAAAAGACGACAACTAATCCTTCAAAAGAAATCTTTTCTGTTTCCATTCGTCTTCGAGCATCCCGTAAATTATGAGATCAACATAGCGGTCGTAGAGAAACTCCGCATGACGCTGAATCCCTTCTTTAACAAAACCGAGCCTTTCCGGGATCCTGCAACTCTTCATATTGCCGACGGCACAACGAATTTGAACCCGGTGAAGATGCCATTCATCAAACGCATGATCGAGGAATGCTTTGCAAGCCTTCGTCACAATGCCTTTACCCTGGTATTCTTCCGCAAGCCAGTATCCAATTTCGACACTCCTGTTGAGCCAGTCGACTTTGTGAAATCCGATGGTGCCGACGACGGAACTCTTGTACCATATCCCTGCGGCAAAACCGTCGTTGTTCGAGAACTGTTCAAACGCGGTCCGGATGAAATAGAGAGTATCCTCCGGATTCCGTGAGGTGTCAAGCCACGGCAGCCAGTCTCTCAGGAACGACCGGTTGCTTTCAATGACGGCAAAAAGTGGCGACGCGTCGCTTTCGCTAAGTTGACGCAGAATCAGGTCGTCATCGATTGGAATGGTAATCATAGATGTGAATATTAGTCCAGCGGCGGAACTTCCCACGTGTTCACAATGAGGTACGAACTCTGTTTTGCAGAATGGTAGACGCGTTGCATCGTCTTTTGGAAATCTGAATCTTTCGCCCTGTAGATATCCATAAATTTTCCTGGATTGCGATCGATCATCGGAAACCAGGTACTCTGTACTTGCACCATGATTCTGTGTCCTGGGAGAAATGTATGGAAGGCATCCTGCAAAACAAATTCAATCTGTGTTGGTTTGTTTGGTACAAATGGGACAGGATTTGAAAGGCTCGTGCGGAATTTTCCGCGAAGAACATCCCCACGAACGAGCATCTGGTAGCCACCCAACGCTGTTCGTGATCCTTGAGGCGATTGAGTCGTGTCGGGGAAGACATCGATTACTTTGACAATCCAGTCGCAATCTGTTCCGGATGTCGAACCTACGAGGTTGACGGTGATGGGCCCGGCAATGGCGAGTTCACTGTCGAGTACGGCTGACTGATAGACGAGCACATCCGGACGCCGAGAAGCAAATCTCTGATCTTCGTCCATGAACGCTGCATTATACCATTGTGTAATTTGCGATGTGTACGGGACCGGCTTTTGTGGGTCACTGACATACTCGTCATACGCTGATTTTGAATCAATCGGTTTTTCAAACGACAGTTTTCCACCTTCGTGGAAATAGAGAGACTTCTGTACTACATTCTGGGGTGGCCATCGATTGAGTGGCTTCCATATGTTCCAGCCCGTGAGGAAGACGACCGCCTCCGGCAATTTAGGATTCGGACGGCCATTGAGATAGTGTTCGAAGAATGGGCCCTCAACGAGATTGGTGAAGAACCTGGTGGAGTTGGACCGGAATTTCAAATCGCCAAGTGAATCGAGTCCGGCACGCGTCCACCAACCGTGTGCCCAGGGTCCTATCACAAGAGAATTGTGGTTATTCGGATTATCGCGTTCGGCGGTTGCATAACTGTGGAGGGCGCCAAACAAGTTCTCCGTGTCGAACAAACCGCCAACAACAAGTGTCGCGGGTTTGAGGTTCTTCAAATGCGGGAGTATTGAACGAGCCTGCCAAAACTTGTCCCACGTTCCGTGTTGCATCAATGCATTCCACATATCAACGCTGTCGTGGAGGAACCGGGAATTGGCATTTCGGAGTGCTCCAAGCCGAAGAAAGAAATCATATCCGTCAGGCGTGTCGAAACGAAAATGGGAAGGATACTGTTTCGTCGGTCCTGTTCGTGGCCAGCCAAAATTCGCGTAGAAGCTGAATGCATGCGATTCAAGGAATGCACCGTTGTGATACCAATCATCGCCACCCATCCATTCTGACACCGGTGCCTGCGGTGAAGTGGCCTTGACGGCCGGATGAGCGTCAATCGTTCCCATCCATGCGTAGAACCCTGGATACGATATTCCTTTAATACCCACGTTGCCATTATTACGGCTGATATGTTTCACCAGCCAATCTACAGTGTCATAAGTGTCTGTAGTCTCATCGATCTCTTTGTTTGATTTCTTGTCAGGAATGTACGGTCGCACGTCTTCGAAGGTTCCCTCAGACATGTATCTTCCGCGCACGTCTTGTTTCACGATGATATATGCGCGATGGAAGTAGTAGGAATCCTGTTCACCGAAATATGTCGGAAAGTTCTCTTCGCCATACGGTGCACAGCTGTACGGTGTGCGCGTCATGAGAATGGGATGTAATTTCAGCGTGTCGTCGGGAATGTACACGGCAGTGAAGAGTTTCACGCCATCGCGCATGGAAATCATGTATTCGTGTTTTGTATAGTTCTCCCGAACATACGTTGAGTCGGCGATTTGCCCTTGCGCAAGTGCAACAAAGGATATGGCCAACAAAAGGAATACAGTGGATAGATTACGCGTAGACGACATGCAATATCTCCTGTGATTAGACAAGATTACAAGTGAGTTGAAGAAGACGCATTTGTCGAATCCTATAAGAACGTGTAGGATTCGTGAAACGCATCGTTCCGATTTCATTATATGACGCGAAGCTTAGGCAGCGAGTTCCACGATTGTCGAAATGCCCTGCCCCACACCTACACACATGGTGGCAAGACCATACTGCGTATCTCTCCGTTTCATTTCGTGCACCAGTGTAGTCATGATCCGGGCTCCGCTGCACCCGAGAGGATGACCGAGAGCAATGGCGCCGCCGTTTACGTTTACTATGTCCAGTTTCGCACCAAGTTCCGAAAGGACGGCCAAGGACTGGACTGCAAATGCCTCATTAAGTTCAATAAGTCCTATATCGCTTATCGCCAGGCCCGCCTTTTTCAGTGCCATCTGGGTTGCAGGCACGGGGCCAATTCCCATATATCGGGGGTCGACCCCCGCCACGCCAGTTGAGATGATTCTGACAATCGGATGATATCCTAATTCTTTCGCTTTGTTTTCGGCCATCAGTAAGAGTGCGGCAGCACCGTCGTTAAGGCCTGAAGAGTTGCCCGCGGTGACAGATCCGTTCTTGCGAAAGGCAGGTTTCAACTTCGCTAGCTTTTCCATGGAAGTGTCGGCCCTCGGGCCTTCATCGACGCTCAGGAACTCAACCGAATCGGTTCCGACAAAACCGTTTGCTTCCCTTCGGGATGAAGACTTCACAGAGGGAAGTGAGATATTGGCTATTTTGTTTCCATTGTTACGATCAAACGCGATAGAAACAATTTCGTCGGCAAATCTGCCTTCTTTATGTGCAGCGATTGCACGCTGGTGACTTCTCAATGCGAACGCATCCTGTGCTTCGCGTCCGATGTTCCACTTTTCGTAGATATTTTCCGCTGTTTCTCCCATGGATTCAAGCGGAAACAATTTCTCCATTTCGGGATTTGGGAATCGCCATCCCAATGCAGTATCGTATGCCGTAAGACTCCCAAAAAGGGCTTTGCCACTAACGTTCTTTGGAATGACGTATGGAGCTCTGCTCATCGATTCTACGCCGCCAGCTATTACGACTTCATAATCGCCGGACCAAATAGCCCGCGCCGATAGATTGATTGCATCAAGGCTTGATCCGCAGAGCCGATTGATTGTAGCAGCAGGGATAGTATGTGGAAGACCGGAGAGGAGGACCGCCATACGGCCGACATTTCTGTTGTCTTCACCGGCCTGATTCGCACATCCCCAGAGAACGTCATCAACGAGTCCTGGATCGATCTTCGTCCTTTCGACCAGTTTCCCGAGAACGTGTGCGCTCAAATCGTCCGGGCGGACATCTTTGAGTACGCCGCCGTATTTTCCTACAGGAGTCCGGAGAGCATCGACGATGACAACATTGCTGTCTTTACGGCTTCTCATGTCTTATCGCAATTACTCGTCAATTACTCTGTTGAATGATGCTGTTGACTGGAGATATCATTGAGAGAGAATTTGTCTGATCTGGAAAACAAAAGAACAAGGCTCACGAGAATCAAGCCAATATTCTCCAAGACCTTCTGCCAGCCAATCCTGTTGACACTGGGATCGAGCGTGAAACACCCGCACGATATATCGAGTCCACGAATCAGCCCTGTTATCACCGCAAGCGTGAATGCACACAGCATGAGGCAAAGAAGCATTGATGCTCCTCGAGAGTAGAATCCAAATAAGATCGCCAGTGCACAGAGTAGTTCAATCCACGGTAACACCGTCGCAACAAGGGTTGCCAGCGATCCTGAAACCAGTTTGTAGTTTGCGATTGCTTTGGCAAATCCGGACGGATCAGACATTTTGTCGATGCACGCAAAGAGAAACGTCAAACCAAGAAGCAGACGCAACACGAATAGCACATAGTGATTTGATATGATTGACCTGATCATTGGCCTGATTCAACAGGAAATTTGTTATCGGTCCATTCCCGCCAACCACCGAAGAAAATGCGAGTGTTTCCGAATCCATCCTCGTACAACTTTGCAGCAAGCTCCACGCTCGAATTACATTCGCTCTCGTCACAGTATACAACAAGCACTTTGTTCTTTGGCAGCGACAAGACATTTTGATTATGAGGATCGAATTCGCTAAGAGGTATGTTGATGGCCGCCCGTATGTGCCCTTGGCGGAAATCAAATGTGTGCCGGGCATCCACGAACAGACATCCGCCGGTGTCGAACAGCATTTTTGCTTCTGCAAGTTTGATCTGCGTAGGTGCGGCGCCCGCCACTCGGTTGGGCATCGCATTCGAGGGCTGTACGGCTGCAAAGAAGCCTTTGCCGGTGAAAAACGTATACGTAAAGCTGAGCAATACTGCAACGCAAAGGATGACCAAAGATTCGCGCGTTGCCTGCTTGAATATCATTGACCTTCTTTCTGACCTATGTAATAGACCTTCAGCTCAACAGAAGGTTGGTTCTTGCTGTCCGTAAGAATATTAAGAGTGCTCGTGTCATAACCCACTTTTCCTGCCTTGGCAGTCAAAATGACGGTGAGCGTATCGGAAGGACCGACTTTGTTTTGTTCGGATATTGCCGTGATCTGATCAGAAGAACTGGTGATTTTTTTTATTGCAAGGGTCTTGCCTGAACTGTTCGTAAAAGTAATCTTCTGCTCTACTGTTTTACCAACGGCAACGTTTCCAAGGTAGATTGATGATGTGTGAAGAGTGGGCGAAAGTTCTTCTTTCACTAATGCAATCAGCTTCACGGCTACATATTGTGAGAGAGGGTCGTTGGTCTCAATATTGACATATTTTTCGACCGGACCATTGTACATTGCTGAATTGAACGAGATCTCCACTTCGTCGCTTTCATTCGGCTGAAGTTCGCCTTTCGGTTGACGAACCGTCGTGCACCCGCACGACGGTTGAACGTGCAGAATCTTCAGCGTCTGGTTGCCGATGTTTTTCAATGTAAGCCGGCCTGTCTTGATTTGGCCGCTGTACATCGTGCCAAGGTCGATGGACATGCTCTCGAGAGAAAGTTTGGGCTGGGCATGGATGCCGAATGTGAAAAGAATGAGCGCCATTGAAAAAACGATGAAGTTTCGCACGTTGATCCCCTTAGTTAATCTGGATTGAAGTACAGTATTATTGTTTTTGTCTTCCCATCATCATCGAGGAATCGAATTGTTTGTATCCTTCCGGTATCTTGAAGAGAGCTTCATCCAGTGATTTCTTCTCTACTTTCGTTGCTTCCATTGTTGAGACTTTTGTGTCTCCCTGCTTTGTCGTTGCCCGCAATGGGAATGCCCCCTCATCGCCAATGAGTTTTTGCCACGCTTCGGCGTTCCTTTTCCCACCACGGCCTGCCATCCTGAGCATCTGGAACGCACCGAGTTCCTTAGTCACCCAAACGTCTGATTGCATATCCCCGTCTTTGACGATTATCTCGTGGCATTCGTAGCCGAGTATTTTTTCCGTCTTCCCCGTCTTGGTGATTTGAGGTTTCGCTGCCGTAGAATCTGCCTGAGGCGGTGTGGGCAGTTCCATATACATTTTCATTTTGTCCATAATCATGATCGATTTGTGCTCTTTGCCATCGATGAGAATGGCTGCTTTCCTCCCTGGAGACTGTTCCATTTCCACGCGCACATTGTCGCCTTTCATCATATACGTCATCGGCATAGTTCCTTGCTCGGTCGTAATGGAGTACTCGACAACTCCTTCGAACGATTGTGCGTGTAGTAATGATGGAACTCCTGCGGCGATCAACAGGGTGAATGCTGCCGCAACGGCAAATACGTGGACGTTGTGGGTAGGCTTGTTCATATTATTACTCCTGAAATTGTGATTTTGAAAATCGATTATTGGGTTTTCCACCACTCACCTGCTATGGACATCTGCTTCAAAAGCGGAGATACGCGATACCGATCTTCATTGAGATCACCTTGAAGCGCGACGAGGACGGCACACACCTGCTTGATCCCGATTTTTTCGGCCCATTCGATTGGTCCGCAAGGATAATTGGCGCCAAGTTTCATTGCTGAATCAATATCCTTTGGAGTCGCAACGTCGTCAGACACGGCGAAGATCGACTCATTGATGATTTGGCAGAGGATCCTCGGCAGCACCATCCCGACTCTGTCCTGGACAAGTTCAATTGTTTTTCCCAGCGAATTATAGAATCGCGACACAACGTCAATGGTCTCCGCCGGGGAAAATACCGTGGGGGCGACTTCAACAAGTGGTCTCTCAATAAAGGTCGGCAGAATTCCAATACCAACCAATCGGTGCTTCTGGACGATCCACGAACTTTGTTCCGTTGCAGAAACCGTTACCGATGAGCTTAGAATAGGAGCTGTTGCGGGAAGCACTTTGTCGAGTTTTTCAAGATTCTTTCTCTTTAGTACTGGGTTCGTATTCGATAGTTCGAGACCGATCGCAACGCTGACGGGAATTGTTACAGATGGCTTCACGGTTCCCGATTTGAAAACAGGCTTTACCTTCGGAGGTTCGTTCCAGGCAACCAGGACGTCGTACCCTTTTGATGCACACAACTCGGCAAATTCCTCCACCATCGGAGACTCGCC
>CAZOIM010000012.1:22562-31526 GCA_964579855.1 uncultured Ignavibacteriaceae bacterium
AGTAAGCCGGAATCTACCATTTGCTTCTGGATTGGATGAGGTCGATAACGTGGCTCGCCAAAATATTGTTCGAACATCGACTGGCTGACTGAGTAATTTACGTCAATGCCGATCAGATCCATTAATTCAAACGGCCCCATTGCAAACCCGCCAATATCCTTGGTTATCTTGTCTATTTGATCAACGGTTGCGACGTTTTCGCCTAGCAACCGGAAAGCTTCTCCATAATAGGGTCTCGCAATTCTGTTTACGATAAATCCTGGAGTGTCTTTTACTCTCACAGGCGTTTTTCCAATGTGCAGTACAAATTCCATCGCGGCAGCGAGGACGGCATCGCTGGTTTCTTGCCCGCGGATAACTTCCACGAGCATCATAATATGCGCTGGATTGAAAAAATGGAGTCCGATTACCCTGTCTTGTTTGACTGTCCCGGAAGCAATTGAACTGACCGAAAGGGAAGAAGTGTTCGTCGCAAGGACGGTGGCAGGTTTCGAATCTTGCTCCAGGTGCTTGAACAAATCCTTCTTCACCCGAAGATCCTCGACGACGGCCTCTATTATAAGGTCGCAACTTCCAAGATCACTGAGACCGGATCTGAGTCGAATTCGTTCCACCGTCTCCGTGAGCTGTTCTGAAGTCAGCTTACCCTTTTGAACCCCTTTCCTGAGGTCGGCTTTTATTCTTTCAATTCCCTGCCTTAGAAGCGTGTCATTGACATCATACAAGGAGACGTCAATTTTCGAAATAGCCACCACTTGGGCAATTCCGGATCCCATTGTACCGGCACCAACGATGCCAACATGTTTGAACATTTCTGTATTTAATGCGGTAGAGGTGAATAGTAAAAACCGTTGCGCAACATAGCTAAAATGCGCCGAAAAAACAACCAATGTGAGTTAACAGAGAGAAGGGAGCGGTGTTCTATTTACCTTTGAATTGGGCGGGGCGCTTCTCGAGGAATGAACGGACTCCTTCTTGGTGATCTTCTGTCAACGAGGCGATCTCTTGCATTGTTGCTTCGTATTCGAGGAGGGTATCGAGGTCAGAAGAAAGAGCTTTGTTCAGAGCACGCTTGATAAGTCCAATTGCTTTTGTGGGTGCGTTCGCAAGTCTCTTTGCAACTTCCAAAACGGATTGTTCCAACTCGGAAGAAGGAACTACTTTGTTCACGAGCCCAACTCGTTGAGCCTCAGTAGAACCAATGTCCTCGCCGAGGGCGGCATACTCGAATGCTTTTGCCATCCCTACAAGACGGGGAAGAAACCAATGAGACCCGGAATCGGGTATGAGTCCAATACGAATAAAGACTTCTATGAGCTTCGCATTCTCCGCCATAATTCGGTAATCGCAGGCCAGGGCGATGCTGAGACCGGCACCAGCAGCGACACCATTGATCATCCCAACAATCGGTTTTTCCATCGTCCGCATTCTGCGAATCATAGGATTGTAGCTCGTTTCCAAAGATTCCTTGAGCGATCGACGGGACTCTTTTCCGGAATGTTCTTTCAAGTCCTGTCCTGAACAAAACGCTTTGTCGCCGACGCCCTTAATAACGAGACAGCGGACGGACGGATCTCGTTCGGCCTCTTTTAACGCATCGCTGACATCTTTCTTCATCTGTTCGTTCAGCGCGTTATAAACTTCCGGACGATTGAACGCAATGGTGCAAACGCCTTCTTCGACTTCGAACAATATGGTTTGGAATGAGCCCACGATTCGCTATGTTCCCTTCCAGTGAGGTTTCTTCTTGTCTATAAACGCTCTCATACCTTCCTTCTGATCGTCGCTCGCGAACAGGAGGTAGAAATTCTTCCGTTCAAATTCGAGCCCTCCCTCGATCGTGGTATCGAAAGCCTTAAGGACGGCCTCCTTAGCAAGTCTCACGGCGACTGGCGGCTTGCTCGCGATTTCCCCGGCGAGATCTTTCGCTTCCTGTAAATAGTACTCGATGGGAACCACTTTGTTGACCAAACCCCAGTCTTTTGCTTCATGCGCAGTGAAAGTTTTTCCCGTTAACACAATTTCCATCGCCTTCGCTTTGCCGACGGCCCGCGTGAGTCGTTGTGTCCCTCCAGCGCCAGGCATCACTCCGAGGTTGATTTCAGGTTGACCAAATCGAGCCGTCTCCGACGCGATGATCATGTCGCACGTCATGGCGAGTTCGCATCCGCCCCCCAGTGCAAATCCACTTACCGCTGCAATGAGAGGCTTCTTGATCTTTCGAATCCTATCCCAGCGGGCAAACTGGTCGCGGGTCAGCATTTCGACTGCAGAGGCATCCGCCATCTCTTTGATGTCAGCTCCGGCGGCAAAGGCTTTGTCATTCCCCGTCAAAATGACGCATCGAACCGTGTCATCTTTGTCTAACGTCTCAAGCGCGGCCACCAATTCAACCATGAGTTGCATGTTGACGGCGTTCAGAACTTCGGGCCGATTGAATTGAATGATCGCGTATCCGGATTCCTTTGTTATGATAATGTTCTTGTACTGAGCGTCCATAGTTATCGCTTTGCTCTTCCTTTGGGTTTACTCGCCCCTCGGTTCGCTCCACTTGTCATCCTTCGAATTCTTTCGTAGTCGATTGGACGTTTTTCAGAAAACGCCCTGATTCCCTCCACGATTTCAGGTGCGGACGTATGGACCGTCAGCCAGTCCCGTACGTTTCCAATGGTCAGACCCCACGAAAAATCGCGCCAGAAATTCAGTTGTTGCTTTGTGAACCGGGTACATTCAGGCAGCTTGTTGATCAACTTCTTGCACATACGACGGACGGCCTCGTCGAGTTCGTTTCTCGGAACAACTTCGTTGATGAGTCCCCATTCTTTCGCTTTTTGAGCTCTGATTGGTTCGCAGAGCAATAGAATCTCTCTCGCCCGACGATCACCGACAGTAATTGGGAGCCATTGTGTTGCCCCGGCTGACGGCACGCTGCCTCGTTCAGTACCGACGTGACGGATAATGACATCATCCGCTGCAATGGCAAGATCGCACGACATCTGGAGCTCATTGCCACCACCCACGACCATGCCATTGAGACGGGCGACTGTCGGCTTCCCGATATTGCGAAGCCTGTCGAACGTCTCGATGAACACTCCCATCCACTTGTAGAAATCGTTCGGGCGTCCGAGGAAGTCCTCTTTCCATTCTTTTATATCGGCACCCGTGCAGAAAGCCTTATCCCCGGCGCCGGTGAGAACGAGGACGGCTATCGAGTCGTCCCAGGAGGCATCCTGGAATGCTGTTCCGAGCTCTTGCAGCGTCTCGAAGTCCAGGCAGTTATGAACCTTCGGTCGGTTGATGGTGACAGTCGCGACCCAATTCTTCTTCTCGTAAAGCAAATTGTTGAATTTAAGTCGCTTGTTTTCAGAGCCAGCGTATTTGGACATCGGATTCTTGATAACGTTTAGTTGTCAGACTTCTTTCAACTCAGCGTAGAACATTGTAACGATGCTTCCGGCAAAACTTGCGAGGTCGCGAGCAGTGGCTTTTCCTTCCTGGGTCGACAACGCTCGTTGCATACTTTCTTGATCGTCGAAGTACATTTCTGCGATGAGATAGTGCTGAGCTTCACCGATAGGTGCACCGGTAATTCTGGCTACTTCAAGCTTCCTGAGTCCCGGGATTTTTTTCACGAGCGGAGTATGCACATTGTTGTAGTGAGAATCGAATGCTGCAACGTCGCTCGGGGCTTTGTACATAGCGATAAGTTTGATCATAATCGTCCTTGGGAAAAGAGTGGGTTCGCCAAAAAATCTGGGGAAATATAGACTATGACTTACTGATATGCAAGGCGCATAGAGAAGAGACGATGAGCCCAGCTTGGGTCCGGTTGATTGAAGGCAAACGCACATTGCGGCAATTTGCGCAAGTGTATGTATTCGAAGGTTGAATGGATGAAATTGTTTCACTTTTTCGGTACTTTAAGACACATGATCTCGCCCCCCACGGACAAAGAACACAAATTCGAAACGGATAAAGAAACAAAACTTCGAAAGCTTGAGGAGGAAGTTGCTGCTGCGGGAATAGCACTGTCGACCTTCCTGCCGGTGTTCCAAAAAGAATTGCTCTCCACACCCGATCCTGATAGGGCACTCAACAATTTCCTGAGGTTTATCGCTTCGGGATTCTCTTCTTCGTTGCTCAGGAATTTTGCCGACCATCCTGTGCTGCTCTCGATAGCATTGACGCTCTTCAGTCACTCACAGTACCTTGCGGACATTTTGGTCCGAAGCCCGGAGCTTTTTCATTGGTTGACTGCCACAAATGCCCTCACTGAGGCTCGGAGCAAGGAAGACTACCGTCTGGAAGCCTTCAGCGTGATGGCCCCCTTTGATCGCATCGACAAGAAATTCGATGCATTGAAACGATTTCAGCGCCGCGAATTCCTGAAAATCAGCACGAGAGACATCCTTAGGGAAGCGGATCTCGCGACCACCACCGCTGAACTTTCGTGGCTCGCCGATTCTTTGGTCGATGCCACAGTCAGCGTAGGCTGCGATGAATTGAGTCGCCGTGTCGGGAGTGAAATACCATCAACGTTTTCCGTCGTCGGACTTGGCAAACTCGGTGGAGCCGAACTGAACTTCAGCTCGGATATCGACCTGATGTTCGTCTACGATGCCGAAGGGGATCTCGATTTCGGCGCCGAGCGAATTCACTCCTATCATGAATATTATTGCCGCCTGGCGGAATTTGTTGTACGGCGACTCAGTGAACATACGGACGAAGGCCATCTCTACAGGATCGACATGCGTCTGCGTCCCGAAGGATCGGTGGGACCTCTGGCAATGTCTAGAGAAGGGTACATGCGATATTACGAATCGCGGGGGGAGCTTTGGGAACGCCAAATGTTGCTGAAAGCGAGAATCATTGCAGGGAACATTGAGGTGGGATCGAGATTCCTCAACGATCTTCGTCCATTTGTATATCCCACGACCGTTCTGCACGATCCGCGAGAGGAGATTGTCTCGATCAAGAAGAGAATTGAGGCGAGTCTTTCTGATAACACGAATGTGAAACTTGCGAGCGGAGGAATTCGTGATGTCGAGTTTATCGTTCAAGCTCTCCAATTGCTGCAATCGAATTCGGGTGAACATCTGAAGGAACCCAATTCACTGAAGGCAATTGACAAACTGGAACACGCGTCGCTACTCACGCATCAGGAATCCGAACAACTCCGCGAGAGCTACGTGTTCTTGAGGCACGTCGAACATCGACTGCAACTCCTCCACGGTTCTCAAATGCATGAATTGCCAGGAAGCAAAGAAGAGGTCCGTTTCTTGGGCAGGCGACTCGGATTCAATTCGACGACCGCGTTTGAGAAAACTCTGCAACGAACTCAATTGCAGGTGCGCAAAATTTATGATTCCGTTTTCGTTCGTGGAAGAGAGGTGGGCGGCACCCACAAAGCCCGGAAGCGGTGGTCGAACGAGGATATTGAGCGCAATGTTGCACGAAGCGGTTTCGTTAATCCTATTCGCGCAATCCAGATTATCGCTCGACTCCAAAAGGACCATGAGCAGTTCGAAGACCCGGTTGTTCTCAAGCGCTTGCTGACTTACCTCAAAAAAACAGGAGCCCCCGATTCTGGACTGAAGAATTTCCGAATCCTCTCTTCCGCGCCATCATTATCGAGGGCTATTGATCAGGTAATATCCAATGATTCCATGTTCAACCTTATGTTGATCATTTGTTCGAGGAGCAATCGTCTGACTGTTCAACTGGCACACGAGCCTCTATTGTTCGAATCGCTGCTGGGGCGGGCGGAAGATTTCTTCAAGCCAGGAGTGGAATGGCAGTTCCTTTTGAAGAGCGACCCGGTTCGATTTCGCGCGTTCAACGAATTCAAAGTGCTGATCAACTACTTGTCGGGAGGCTCATCGATTGATCAAGCATCACGTGAATTCGCGGCGGTCGCCGATACGTATGTCCGCTCTGTAGCGGAAGAACTCTTCGCACAATTTCCGGGACTGGCAAAGAAATTAAATGTTGTCTCACTCGGAAAATATGGTGGTGAAGAAATTCTGATAGGGTCGGACCTGGATTTGTTAATTCTGTTCATCAAAACTGAAGGTGGAGATTCAGAAGATGAAGCAGAAAGGATGGTCGTGGAATTCGTGCGCTCGTTCTCGACGGAATCCGGACAAGTTTACAATATAGACATGCGATTGAGGCCGGAAGGGAAGAACGCTCCGTTGGCTACCGAATTTTCATATTACAGAACATACCTTGAGGATCGCGCGGAACTGTGGGAGAAGCAGGCATTGCTGAAGGCAAGATCACTATCGAGCCCAAATGAACTTGAAATGCAATTCGATGATCTAAGGCAATCGGTTCTCGCGCAAATTGCGAAGAAGAAAGGATGGCTGGATCGGATATTGTTGATGAAGAAGAAAATGGAAAACGAACGGACGGATGAAAGAACGAAGGGAAAGGACCTCAAGATAGGGAAGGGCGGACTTATCGACCTTGAGTTCCTGATCCAGGCTGCACAGCTGAGATTCCATGCCGAACATCACGATAGCGCAGTTGCGAATTCATTCGCAGCGATTAAAGAGTTCAAGAAGTTCGAGGCACTGAACGGCCGGGAAATTGGCGCGCTTAATCGCAATTATACTTTTTTGAGGACCCTCGAACTTGCGATTCGCCTCAACTCTGAATCAAATCGGTTCATCTTGCCTGAGGACAAGCTGCTCTTGCAGGTCATTGCAGCCAGTGTCGGCGAGCATTCAATCAGGAAATTGAAAGAGAAGATAAAACAAGTTAGAAGAGAGAATCGGGCACTGATGAACAGAGCATTCTCCGCAATAAAGTCATGATCCGCCATATCCGAAATTTCGTAGGAAACGAAGACCTCATCGCTTGCGTAGTGTTTGGAATGGTATTCAGCATTTACCACACCACGATGTGCCCGACCGTTTCGTTTACGGATAGTGGAGAATTGGCAACGGTTGCGTCAACGCTGGGCATTGCTCATCCGACGGGGTATCCGTTGTGGACGCTGATCGGAAGAATTGCCTCCATGGTGCCATTCAGCAATCAGGAAATTGTTCGGTTAAATGTGCTCGCAGGAATTCTTACTTCTCTCGCGGTTGCTTTCTTCTTCAAACTCGTGCTTGTCTTGTATCGTTCTTCAAAGGTGTTCCGATTCAAACGAAAGGAGACTCAAGATCAACGATCGTGGATTTTGAGGTTTGGCGCATTCATCGCCGCTCTCGCGTTTGGATTCTCCTCTACGATCTGGGCCCAATCTGTCGAAATTGAAGTGTATGCACTCCACGCACTCCTTGTGGTTCTCACGACGATCCAATTTATATCTGGCATCGAAGAACAAATTGCGGATCCACGAAAATTCTCACGACGTCTGTTCTTATTCGCTTACGTTTTGGGATTAAGTTTTGCGAATCACATGACCACGATACTTCTTGCTCCCGGATTTCTGTATCTCTACTTCACATCATTGGGGTCAAACAAGAAATCGTGGCAACTCATCGCATCACTCGCACCTTTCTTCCTTCTCGGACTGACGTGCTATGGTTACCTGCCGGTTCGATCGATGGGTGGGATCTTGTTGGATTGGGGTCATCCTGTCACCCTGGAACGATTTTGGTGGCACGTTACTGGAAAGCAATATCAAACGTGGATGTTTTCTGGATGGGACGTAATGTCGAAACAATTCAACTATTTCGTTACGAATTTCCCGACGGAGTTTCACTGGCTAGTCTTGATATTTGTTTTCATTGGCGTCATCGAAACGATCTATCAATCGAAACGACTTCTCATGTTTTTCGTGCTTTTGTTCGGGACCTGTCTTGCTTACTCCGTGAACTTCGACATCCATGAGATAGACCCATATTTCATACTTGCATATCTTGTTTGCGGCTGTCTTCTTGGAATTGCCGCGCAACGACTGATGGAATGGTCCTGCAATGCAAAGTCGAAAATATTGACTCCTGTTGTGGCGATTATGCTCGTCTCTCTGCCAGCGGTCCAGGTTTTCGGCAATCGGAGCGACGTAGATCAGTCGGACAACTATCAGGCAGTGACATTCGTTCGTGACGTTTTTTCAGAGTTAGAACCTAACGCTGTGGTGTTTTCTTCGCTTTGGGACTATTTTATGTCTCCGTCATACTATCTTCAAATAATTCGTAAAGAACGACCCGATGTTATTCTCGTTGATCAGGAATTGCTTCAGAATCGGACCTGGTATTTCATACAACTTGAACACGATCACCCTGAAATTCTTGCGGGATCGAACGAAGCTGTGAACGCTTTCTTGACAGAACTAACGAGATTTGAACGAGGCGAATCATTTGAATTCTCCAATATCAATGCTCGTTGGACCGGTCTGCTTGAAGATTTGGTCTCCAAATTGCTGAGCGATCATCCTGTTTATGTGGATTCGAGGATCGTAGGGCAGTTTTCGCAAAAATTCGAGGCAGTGCCCGAAGGGCTCCTCGTACGACTGACAAGGAAAGGTGACGAGGGAACTTGGAAACCGATTTCGGCAAAACTCAGCATTGGAACTTTCAGCAACTATGTCACGTCTGATCTCAAACGCTATTATGCTTCGATGTATACTTTTCACTCATATTGGTTGGTTGCCCACAAACATCTCCCCGAAGCCTTGGAAAATCTCGACGAGGCTTTGAAGATAGAACCAAGCTTCCTGCCTGCATTGAATCTCAAGGCATCGTTTTCCCGCCTTTCAAAGTAGCACCTGCGCTAGGTTTTCTGCAAAAAATGGGGGATTTGCGTTGACTATGAAGGAAAATATTATATATTTATAAACTCTGGGATACAATCGGGCACGCGTTTTGCACGTCGTTCGCCTTCCTATTTGGCGGTTGGTGAATTGCAAAGGGTGGGCACGAGGTTGAGTTTTTGTCTTGTCGCTGGCGTAGCTCAGCTGGTAGAGCAGCTGATTTGTAATCAGCAGGTCGCGGGTTCGAATCCCATCGCCAG
>CAZOIM010000013.1:0-16075 GCA_964579855.1 uncultured Ignavibacteriaceae bacterium
TGCAACGCTCAGGGGGGTTGACCTCGCTCTTGAGCAGGATTTTGATGTTCGAGTAGTACGATTGCCGCAAGGTGAAGATCCGGATACTTACATTCGCAAGTTTGGGCCGAAAGAATTCCGCAGTTTGGTGAGTGAATCCACATCCTTTATCGATTTTAAGGCCCAACGGTTCTATCAGGAAGGCGCATTTTCTTCTCCTGAACGAAAGGCAGAAGCGGTGCGCTCTATTGTCCAGTCCATTGCGAAGATGAAGGATGAGCTAAAACGGAATTTCTATGTCAAAGAAGTCAGCCAAAAGTATGAGGTGTACGAATCCGTGCTCTACAGAGAACTGGAACGGTGGATTTCCGAAGACAAGCGCACGCATCTGAGAGAAAATATCGTCGAACGACAGACACCGACTGAACGCCGGACAGTAGTTCCCGCGGATTCGGATGTGAAGGCTGAGATACCTCCGGAGGAGCGTGACTTACTGAAGATACTGATGGAGGGAGAAGAAGAAATCATCGGCTATGTCACCTCAAACATAAAGGTCTCAGACCTGTCCAACGCGCAAGTGCAGGCGTTGGCAGATCTCGTGCTTCAACATCGTCAATCAAACAGCTATAAAGGTGTGGAATCTCTGATTCACCTCGTCGACAGTCCATCACTTAAGGAACTCATTACCGCGATTTCGTTTAGTAAGTATGAACTGAGCAAAGGTTGGCAAACACCTGAAAAGGAAGTCTTTGAAGGAGATCCCTGGCAAATTGCAAAGGATGCAATACTCATCATAAAACGAAGAGCAGTTCGAAGAGAATTGGAAGAGAATCAAAAGAACCTCAAAGAAGCAAATCAGCACGGCGTCGACGGCAAGCCATTTCTCGTTCGTCATCATGAGCTTCTTAAGCAAATAAAAGAGTTGGAGGCGATTGCTGCTCAGAAGCAGTAGAGCCGGAATACGTTGATTTTCTTGGCTTCTCTCGCTACCTTGACCCATGTGCAGATTTGCAGACAATTTGTAAATAAAGAGGAATTGTGAAGCGTAATACCCCCTTAATGATTCATATCGTGCCCGGCAAATGCGATTTTTGTGGTTGTTGCGTCGGAGTTTGTCCGGAAGACGCAATCGAATTGCTGGAATCCAAGATTTCTATTATTGACGAACGGTGTACCAACTGTAAGAAATGTGTTTGGGCATGCCCGTGGGAAGTCATTGAATTCCACCGCGAAGGTGTGGACAATCTGCCGAAAGATTCTCCCTTTTTTATGAATACTCTGGGATGAAGAGCCAGTACGATGTCATAGTTGTCGGAGCAGGGCCTGCCGGATCGACCGCAGCCCGTTATGCGGCCGCAGGAGGGGCATCAGTCCTGATGCTTGAAAAGGATCGGGATGTTGGCTATCCAGTCCGTTGTGGTGAGGCGGTGAGTCACGACGGCTTGGTTCAATTCATTGAACCCAACCCCAAGTTTATTGCTTCGACAGTTACGAGATTCAGACTTGTTGCGCCGAATGGAAAGGAAGTCGTGCCGAGGCTGGATGGTGCGGGCTATGTTCTCGAACGAAGAATGTTCGATTATGAACTCGCAAAAGTTGCGGCTGCAAACGGCGCCGAGGTAGTTACTAAAGCCTATGCCTATGACCTCTTGCGAAATGCCAAAGGCGAAGCGTGTGGAGTGAAAGCGCTGATCAAAGATGCGAAGGTGGAAATTGCTTCGAAGGTCGTTATCGGCGCCGACGGAGTGGAAAGTCGTGTGGGTCGATGGGCTGGGATTGACACAACTTGCCACATCCGGGATATGGAAAGCTGTGCACAGATGACAATTTCCGGCATCGATGTCGATGAAGATATCCTCGATTTTTATTTCGGCGATGAAGTGTCTCCTGGAGGCTATCTTTGGGTCTTTCCCAAAGGGAAGAACACAGCCAATGTCGGGATAGGCATAAGCGTCGAGTGTGCAAAACAAAAATCGGCAATCCGCTATCTGAAAGAATTTGTGGACCGAAAATTTCCGGGTGCTGCCGTGTTGACCCACATCGCCGGCGGGGTCCCGTGTGCCAAAACCTGCGATACCATCGTTAAGAATCGCGTGATGCTTGTGGGAGATGCCGCACATCAGGTCAACCCTACATCCGGCGGAGGAATCATCAGCGGAATGATCGGTGGAATGCTTGCCGGTGAAGTTGCAGCCGAGGCTCTCAGTAAGAACGACTTTAGCATGCTCACCGAATATCAAAAACGGTGGCAAAAGCGACTCGGATGGCGGCACGAAGTCTTCTACAATATCAAAGAAGGCATCTCACGGTTCTCCGACGAAACTCTCAATCACATCGCAGAAGGTGCGCTGAAACTCCCCGAACAAAAACGAACGCTTGGCGGGATTTTCAGGACTGCTTTGTGGAACCAACCATCGCTGCTCATTGACGTCGCGCGAGTCTTTGTTTCCTGAAGACCCGAGTGTCGCGGACGGACAGGCATTGGACTACAAGAATATTCTCATCGTCAGGACGGATCGAATTGGTGACGTGGTGCTCACGTTACCGATGATTGAAGTCCTGCGGAAGAACTTCCCGCTTGCCAAAATATCCTTCCTCGGGCGATCGTATACCAGGGATATTGTCGAAGGACAGCCGGGACTCAATGCCGTTCTTTTGTATGACGATGCAGGGAAGCTGAAGTCTATTTGGAAATTGTTCTTTGAAGTACGAAACGCCAAATTCGATCTTGCAATAGTTGCTTTTCCGCGATTTCGTATTGCACTTCTTCTTTGGCTGTCACGCATAAAAATGAGGGTCGCCTCGGGATATCGTTGGTACTCATTTCTTTTTAATAACCGAGTCTACGAACATCGCAAGACCGCGGAAAAGCACGAGTTCGAATATAATCTTTCATTGGTACGAAGACTCGGTTGCGAAGTCGATCCGGGTATCAAGCCGACCATCGTGATTCATCCAAACGCGCTGAATGCGGCTGCCCTTGAACGCACGCGACTCGGGTTGGTCAGCAAAGATATCGTGGCGATTCTCCATCCAGGGAGCGGAGGTTCAGCACGCGACTGGAGTCCGGCGAATTTTTCATTCCTGGCACAAAGGTTGGCGAGCCTTGGTTGGCAGGTTGTCATTACTGGCGCAAAGGGGGAAGAAGACTTGGTCCGGAGCGTCGTTGATAAGTCATGCGCATCCTCCTCCTTTTCCGTCGGCAACTTGTCTCTTAGTGAATTGGCTGCATTCATAAGTTTGGCTGACCTTTTCGTATCGAACTCCACAGGACCACTCCATATTGCGGCTGCGGTTGGGACACCTGTCATTGCATTCTATCCTCCGATTGTTGCATGCAGTCCTCAACGATGGGGTCCAGTCACGGAGAAGAAAATCCTCTTCGTTCCTGAGGAATCGAAATGCGAGCTCTGCCATGGAAGTCCGTGCAGAAGCAATATCTGCATGGAACAGATCAAGGTTGAACAAGTTGTCGATGCTGCGCTCCGACTCGTGAAAAAAGATAAGAAAAGCAGAACATCCAATAATATTCCAGCGTTTTTATGAGAGTTCCCAAAGGCTTCTTGCTCATCGTTTTTGTCGGGCTCAGCTCGATATCCAGCGCACAGGACTCGACAGCTAGTGTTCCTGAATCCAGGCATTGGAAGATCCCTCTGGATTCGTTGCGGACAATACCACAGACTGCCTTTACGGTGGGTGAACATTTGATTTTCGATGTGGGATTCAGCTTTATCACTGCGGGTGAAGGCTCATTCGAAGTATTCAGCGCTGATTCCATTCAAGGAAGAGAGTGCGTCCGCATTGCATTTACGGTGAAATCCGTACCAAGTTTTTCGTGGATCTACAAAGTCGACGATCTCTACGAGACGATCCTAGATGCAAAAGGGGTCTTTCCGTGGAAATTTGATCAGCGCGTACGGGAGGGAAGCTATCGCTACGATTTTTCCGCGGAATTTGACCAATTACGCGGAGTGGCCAAATCCAAGGCCAAGACTATCCACGTTCCGCCTTACGTCAATGACGTTGTTTCAGCCTTCTATTACGTCCGCACAATGGATTTTTCGCAATCGAGAGTAGGACAGAAGTATCTCCTATACAACTTTTTCAAAGATAGCACCTATCAGTTGGCCGTAAAATTCCTTGGCCGCCAGCAGATAAAAGTAGATGCCGGGACTTTCAATACGATTATAGTTGAACCCCTCATTCAGGAGGGCGGCTTGTTCAAGAGTAATGGACGGGTTTTGCTCTGGCTCACCGACGACGAACGCAAGATCCCGGTAAGAGTCAGCACGAAAGTAATCGTCGGATCGATAGATGCGGATTTGAGGGAGTATCATGGTGTCATTTTGCCAATCAATGCGAAGGTGAAATAACGGGCATGTCAAAATTCAAGCAAATTGATTTAACGCGAATCCACACGATTTCGATTAAATCAAGGAAGAGTAAAGTCACGCCAAGAGATTTTGCCAAAGCAATCGACTCGGGAAAAGCTTCGTTTAGGGACTTTGTAAATTCGCTTCCGCATATTCTCGTCGGAAACGAGCTTCGGGATCTAGTCTCGGACATCGTCAATTCAAGAAGGAAAATGAAGCCCGTCATTGTGATGATGGGTGCGCACGTAATAAAGGTTGGCCTTTCCCCGATTATCATCGACTTGTTGAGACGCGGATTGATAACTCATATCGCGATGAACAGCGCAGCGGCCATCCACGATGTCGAAACAGCGATGTGGGGACACACATCGGAGGACGTTGCCGTGAATTTGATGGACGGCACGTTTGGGATGTCAAAAGAAACGGGCGATTTCATCAATAAAGCTCTTGTCGCAGGATTTAAGGAATCTTCGGACGGATATGGTGAGACTCTTGCCAAAAAGCTCATTGCACTCAATGCACCGAACAAATCAGTGAGCATTCTGGCCGAGTGCTTTGAGAATGGTGTTCCGATTACAGTTCACGCCGCCATTGGAACAGATATTGTTCATCAACAGCCGACCATGGATGGTGCCGCAACGGGTGAGTTGAGTTTTCGCGATTTCAAAGTGTTCGTTTCATCGGTGAAGGATCTCAAAGGTGGAGGGGCGGTACTGAATTTTGGATCAGCAGTGATCCTTCCGGAAGTATTTCTGAAGGCGCTGACCGTCGCGCGTAACCTGGGGTTCAAGGCCAAGGGGTTCTCGACGGCGAACTTCGACATGATTCGGCAATACAGACCTCAGATGAATGTTGTTGAACGGCCGACACAGAATGGGGGACGCGGCTATAATGTCACCGGTCACCACGAGATCATGATCCCACTTCTTGCAGCGATGATCAAACTCGAAAACGGACAATGACCGAACCGTTGCAGCCGGAGAGTGCGTCAGGTCGAGACGTCGAATCGTTGTCGTTTGTCGAACGTAGAAACATCCATCCCATTCTTTTTGCATTCCTGAGTCTTGTTGTCGTCTTTGTCCTCTACCAGGTTGGCGGCGGCGTGATAACGTTTCTACTCCTGAACGGAACAAAGATCAATCCGGAAAACGTCTATTTGCTCCGACTATTCACGATGCTCGGGCAGATTTTTCTCATCTTCGTGCCAACGCTCATCCTTGCCCGACTATTGAGTACTCGTTGGAAAGCGGTTTTTCCTCTCCGCACCCCATCCTGGCGTGAATCCATCGCCGCCGTCATTGGGCTCCTTTCGTTGCAAAGGGTATTCGAGGTGTACATTTATTTCCAGGATAATATCCCGATCCCCGACGCTCTTCGGAAGCTTATTGACCCCATTCGACAAATGCTCGACGAAATGGTGAAAGAGCTTCTTCAATCGAATTCGATTTTTGAATTCCTGTTTGTCATCACTGTTGTGGCGTTTGTTCCTGCAATTGTCGAGGAGTTCCTATTCCGTGGGTTGGTCCAAAACTCGTTCAATCGTTCAATGAAACCTCTGACCGCGGCAATTTTCACTGGAATTATTTTCGGTCTCTTTCATCTCAATCCATTCGAAGCTGTTCCGCTCATTGGCATTGGATGCTTTCTCAGTTTTCTTCGTTACAGGTCCGTCAGCTTGATCCTGCCGATTTTTCTTCATTTTCTCAATAACTTCCTCGCTGTAATCGCCGAGACGTTTAAGATGGGCGACGAAAAAATTATGATGGCTCCAACCACCGACCGGCCAGGAATCCTGATCTTACTTGCACAACTCTTTATCTTTGGCGGCCTGTTTGTTGCATCACTAAGGTTCTATATACAGTCAACAGTGGGATTGGTCGGCGAACCCCATGATTGAACAAGTACTGATAGAGGATGGCGTGGAATGTGCGAATCATTCCGGCACGGTGGCGGTAGGAAATTGTTCAGTGTGCGGAAAACCCGTATGCGCCGATTGCTTCGCTCGCTTTGGCAGCGAAGTGGCTTGCGATCAACCCGAACACAGACGTATCCTGGAACAATGGTCATTGGTCTTTTGTACCAACTCGGAGTTCGAGGCGGACATGATTGTCAAGAATCTTGAGAACGAAGCAGTAGAGATGAAACGATACTCATCCCGGGTATTTAAGAGATCAATCGGCGAAAACTCTCATGATTTCGTCAAACTATTCGTGAGGTCAGGCGAGCGCCACCGTGCCGAACACGTACTCAAAGCACTTGGCCTCGTGAACGGAGAAACCGTGAACCCCACATCCAACTAGGAGGGACTAACGTTGTCTGATCGATTTGCCTCGCTTCCTAAACGAGTCGGCGTAGCTGTAATTGCGATCCCTACGATCGTGTGGCTTGCTTTCGAGGGCGGATATTTATTCTTTTTGTTGGTCGCGCTGATCTCTGCATTGTCATTGTTTGAGTTCTACAGGATGGCGGAACTCAAAGGTGTCTTTCCGCTCAAATCCGTTGGCCTGCTCTTCGGATTTCTCGTCAATCTCGCGTTCATGTATGACCGGCTGAACATCGACATTCTCAAAGTGTTCGAGTCTTTCGGTGTTCACCTTTCCATGTTCAGCTTGCACCAATTCCTGTTGTTCGTCATTCTTTTGTTCCTGCTCACCACTGGTATCGTCGAACTGTTCCACAGGAAGGGCTCGCCGATTCAAAATGCCGGCAGCACTGTGCTTGGCGTATTCTTTATTGCACTGTTCTTCGGAACGCTCATTCAAATTCGCCAGTTATTCCCTTTCGGGTTTCCTGTCAGTAAGTTTTTTCCTAACGCCATTGCGGATGAAGCAGAGCTTATACAAATCAACCGATGGGGTGGATTCACAATAATCTCGATTCTGGCGACCATTTGGATTTGTGACACCGCGGCGTACTTTGGCGGCGTGACCCTCGGAACACACAAGCTGTTTGAGCGTGTGAGTCCCAACAAAACGTGGGAGGGCGCGGTCTTCGGATTTGTTTTTTCGATTCTTACTATGCTCGCCGCCCGAGTTCTTGTTCTGGGCTACATGAGCATCACACATGCAGTCGTCATTGGGATGATGATTGGCTGTTTTGGCCAGATGGGTGATCTCGTGGAATCCAGATTCAAGCGGGATGCAGGCGTGAAGGATTCATCATCGATCATCCCCGGGCACGGAGGTGTCTATGATCGATTCGACAGTTTGGTATTTGTTTCACCGATTCTGTATCTTTACATCGATTTTGTCATTCTCTCATAATTGACGTGCTGGAGGTAAACTGAAGTGAAGAGCGATTCGAAAATAAATGTTGTAACGATGGGATGTTCCAAGAACCTGGTGGACAGCGAGTCGCTTCTGGGTCAACTCAAACTGAGCGGTTCTGCGTTGACGAACAGCGTCGAAGATGCAGATACCGTTGTCATTAACACGTGTGGGTTCATCGAATCCGCGAAACAGGAATCGATCGATGCAATTCTCGAGGCGGTGGAACGGAAGAAAAAGGGGGAGCTGAAGAAGATCATCGTCATGGGTTGTCTTTCGGACCGATACAAAAAGGAATTGATGCTGGAGATTCCGGAAGTCGATGTCTTCTTCGGATCGAATAACATCAAGGAGGTGGTTCAGGAGCTTGGCGCGGACTTTAAAAAGGATCTCCTCGGAGAACGAGTAATTAGCACGCCGAATCACTATGCCTTCCTGAAGATTTCTGAGGGATGCGATAATCCGTGTTCTTTTTGTTCAATTCCCATCATGAGGGGAAAACATCGCTCCAAACCTACTGATGAAGTCCTCCGAGAGGCACGTTTTCTTACTTCACACGGGGTTAAAGAACTCATCATCATCGCTCAGGACAGCACGTACTACGGCCTGGACCTTTATGGAGAGCGTCGTCTTTCATCACTTCTCGGGATGCTTGCGGAGATTAAAGGAGTCGATTGGCTTCGCTTGATGTATGCGTATCCGGCAAAATTTCCCCTGGACGTGCTCGATGTATTCCTCGATCATCCGAACATCTGCCGGTATCTGGACATTCCGGTGCAACATATCTCAGACGACGTGCTGAAATCGATGCGAAGAGGCATTACTAGCAGAATGACTCGCGAACTCCTCAATACAATCAAAAACGCCATCCCCGGAATGGCCCTGAGAACGACCCTGATCGTCGGTTATCCCGGTGAAACAGAAAAGGATTTTCAATTGTTATATGATTTTGTAGAGGAGGCGAAGTTTCACAGGCTCGGAATTTTTACATATTCGCACGAAGACGGAACGTCCGCATATCCTCTTGGCGACCCAATCCCGTCAACTGTGAAAGAAGAACGGCGAGAAACGCTGATGAATCTGCAAAAGAACATATCGGAATCCCGGAATGAAGCGATGATTGGTTCCCGGAAGAACATCATTATTGACCGGGCTGAGGATGGAGTCTTCGTTGGTAGAACCGAATGGGACGCGCCGGAAATCGACCAGGAAGTTATTGTTCAGCCGGATCCGAGGCTTGCAATCGGACAATTTTGTGAAGTGGAAATTACCGGTTCCACCGAATACGATTTGTACGCAGCAATACCGACGGAAATACCAGTAAGAGTATGAGAACGCAGTGTTATACAACAACTCAATACCTCCAAGGAGTCTGAATATTGCCTGTTGTCTGATCGCGCTTCTTCTGACGGGGAGTCTGCAGGCACAGGTTGAATTCAGGCGCTCAATAAACCAGCCCGAGACAGACTTTTCGTTTGATGCAGTTTCGGTAATTTCGGATATCGCAGGAAAAACACGTGTAGACGTCTACGTCGAAGTCCCGTACCATCAACTCCACTTCGTGAAAAACCAGGATGTCTATGTCTGCAATTATGAAGCCTCCGTCCAATTTCTCGAGAAGAACAAACAAGTTGCAGACCAGCGAACGTGGGAAAATGAAGTGCGGATCAAGGACTTTGATCAAACAACATCTGATAAGCTCAAAAGTCTGACGCATCAGATTATCAATATCGATCCCGGAACGTACGAGATCGATCTTCAAATCTATGACCCCGAGACACAAAAGCGAACGATTCGACGCAGCACCATCATTGTTACGGACTTCGGAAAAGATGAGCTTAGTTTCAGTGACATTATGCTCGTCAACAAACTGACAAAGGTGGGGGACAAGACGGGCGTTATGCCCAACGTGTCGGGGGATTTCGTTCGCCAACACGACGGTTTCTATTTGTTCTTTGAAGCTTATCATGTGAGCCCGATCGATTCCATGTTACTCGTTTGTCATATCTTCGATGGCCAGAAGACACAAGTATGGAAAAAGGAACAGTTGGAACCGCCGACTGACAGCAAAATGCAAATATTCGTAAAAGTCGACAGTCTCAATTTCCCCGCCGGAATCTACACGGTCGTGATCGAAGGGTTCAACGCCAGGCCTGGATCGAATCCGGATTTGAAAGCTACGACATCTCGTGCATTTTCTGTGCACTGGGCAGATATGCCACTCACAATCCTGGACCTGGACAAAGCGATCGAAGAACTTCGGTACGTCGCAAAAGGTAACGAATTGGATTCGATCGAAAATGCAAAGACACTCGACGAAAAGAAAAGCCGTTTCCTGGCATTTTGGAACAAGCGAAATCCGGACGCCTCATCGGGTCGCAATCCTTTGATGGAAGAGTACTACCGACGCATCCACTATGCAAACAAAGAGTTTACGCACTACATTGAAGGATGGAAAACAGACAGGGGTATGGTGTACATTCGGTTGGGCCCACCGGAAAATATCGAACGACATCCGTTCGAAATGAGTGCCAAGCCGTATGAAATATGGTATTATTATCAATTGGATCGTGAGTGCATCTTTATCGACTACAGTGGTTTCGGAGATTATAGACTGCAGAATCCCACGGCTGATCTGTTCCGAGGCCTCCGATAGGCCCACCGTGGCGAACGTGATGGAGAAAGCCAGTGTGAACACGTGTTCAACTGGCTTTTTCTTTTTTGTCGTGATGGTGGTTCTCTCTATCGGGGACCTCCAAATTCTTCACGCACAAGACAAGTCCGCCATTGGGCGGATTGAAATTCAAGGACTCTCGGTTCTTCCAGCCGATGAGATGATCAAAACATTTACGACAAAACCCGGGAGTCCGTTTGTTCCATCCCAGTGGCAGCATGATCTTGATCAACTGACTTCGAAATATCACGACCGCGGATACTATTATGCACGAGTTGATTCGGTCTCTCAACGGTCCTCTTCCGGAATCCTTGATCTCACCGTGTTCTTCGAAGAAGGTAAGCCGGCACTCGTCGATTCGATATTCTTCCGCGGAGATTCCGCTCTCACGGAGAAGGACTTGAGGGCGGTTCTCATGGCCAACGAAGGTGCTCCATTCGTGCAGTCCGATATTGAGGGAGGCGCGCAAACGATCCTTCAACAGTATGAGAATGCAGGTTTTCCGTTTGCGAAAGTGAGTATCGACAGCGTTACTTTGGATGAATCGGCGACCAGGGTTCTTGTCAGGTTTACGTACACAATAACCGAAGGAAAGCAGGTACGGATTAAAGAGCTTCGCGTGGAAGGGAACACGACGACGAGGAGTTCCATCATCGTTCGAGAGGCTCGGTTGGCTGGAAACGAATTCTTCAGCGACCGATTGTCCGAGACTATCAAGCATCGTCTCGACCGGATGCAGCTGTTTTCCTCCGTATCATTGCCCGAATTCTTTTTGAATCCGAAGGAGGAAGGTGGATTGTTGGTCAAGGTGCAGGAAGGCAATCCAAATCGCTTCGATGGGATCGTCGGGTACGTGCCATCGCCGAGACCTGGAGTTTCAGGATATGTCACTGGCCTCGTCGATCTTCAATTCCGAAATCTGTTTGGCACGGGGAGGCGATTGTCGGCGCGATGGAATCGCGAAAACCAAAGCTCCCAGGAGCTCGGTCTGCAGTATTACGAACCCTGGATCGCATCATATCCGATCAATGGACAATTAGGGTTTGTGCAAAGGATACAAGATTCCACGTATGTGCGCCGTCAGATTGACCTTACAATTGACTTCTCTTTGAATGATCAATTGAGTTTTGGCGGAGTTTTCTCCAGAACGAATGTTATCCCTTCGGACCCATATGGCAAAACCGTTTTGTCGGAAAGCCAGGGAACAAGCCTGGGTCTTTCCGTTACCTACGACACAAGAAGTGACCCCGTCACGCCTCGATCAGGTCTTTACTACAAGACGGAGTACGATCTGGGGACGAAGGAGGTCGATGCTTCAACCAGCACTGTTTCCTCCACAAACAGTACCCAGCGGGTTCTCATGGATTTGAACTACTATCTTGAGCCACTATTGAGTCAGGTTGTCGCAATTGGAATGCACATCGAGGATTTCAAATCGAATGTGATCGAACTCGGTGACCTCTTCCGACTTGGCGGTGCCAGCACTCTTCGCGGTTATCGAGAAGGGCAATTCCTGGGATCGAGGCTCGTATGGTCAAACGTGGAGTATCGATTTATGGTGGCACCACGATCCTATTTCTATGGGTTTCTCGACGGCGGTTATATTTTCACTCCGAACGAACCTCTAGCCGGACTTCAGAGTTCCGGGCAAACGAAACTCGGCTATGGCATTGGGATCAGAATGGATACGAATCTTGGACTCATTGGAGTGAGCATCGGTTTCGGCGAAGGTGACACATTTAGTACAGCCAAACTGCATATACAGTTGATCAATGCTTTCTAAAAAACTCAGAGCATACATTGATTTAACGCGTCCGATCAATGTGGCGATCACGCTGGCGTCGATACCCGTCGCATCGGTTCTCGCAGGTGCAAAGGCTGGTCAATGGCGAGAGATCATGATCGCTGGACTCACGGGGGGATTAGTCGCTGCCGCGGCGAATGCGATCAACGACTACTTCGATGTTGAGATAGACAGAATAAACAAACCTTCTCGACCTATTCCACGGGGGGATGCGACGAAGAGGGACGCGTGGTTCGTATGGCTCGTTCTTTCGGTTATAGCCGTCGTGTTGAACTTCTGGCTCAATATTTATGCTTTACTGATCGTCATTTTTGCGGTTGGCATTCTCTATTGGTATAGTGCGCTCCTGAAACGGACAATTGTCATTGGCAATGTCGTCGTTGGGCTGATGACCGGAATGGCGTTCATTTATGGTGCGGTTGTTGTTGGAAATCCGGTAAGGGCAGTTGTTCCCGCCATCTTCGCGTTCCTTATCAACATCATTCGAGAAGTCATCAAAGATATCGAAGATATCGAGGGCGATAGAAAGGGGAATGCCATGACGTTGCCAGTGCGACACGGAACAACACCTGCGCTTTGGTTCGCGAGCGTAACTATTTTTCTGCTTGTGGCGACAACAATTACCGCCTATCAACTCGGCGTGTACACAGTTTGGTATCTCTATCCGGTTCTGTTTGTCGACCTCTTGCTCCTCACGATATTGATCATCATGTGGAACGATCAGACCCCAGGGAGTATGAATCGGCTTAGCAATCTGCTAAAAGTGTGTATGGTTGTCGGTCTGGTTGCCATCATTCTTGGATCACCTTGGAACTGAACACCAAATGAGTGGATTTCACGCCTCGTTGGAAATAGAGCTTTCGCTGTGGAACAAAGGAATCCGTGCTCTTGCCGGTGTCGATGAAGCTGGTAGAGGACCACTCGCGGGTCCTGTAGTTGCCGCTGCGGTTGTATTCCCAAACGGGACGGTGATTAAGGGTGTAGAAGACTCCAAAAAATTGTCGAAGAAGAAACGTGAGGAATTGTTTCCGTTGATTAAGGAACAGGCGTTGAGTGTCGGCGTTGGAATCGTGGGTCACGATGTCATCGATCGGATCAATATTCTTCAGGCTACAATCCTGGCAATGCACAAAGCTATCGACGATCTGTCCGTGAGACCGGATTACGTGATTATCGACGGTAATTCTTTTCGTCACGAAACGCTTCAGTACGAAAACATCATTGACGGGGACGAAAAATCATTCACCATTGCTGCGGCTTCGGTGATCGCCAAAGTTACGCGAGACCAACTCATGCAGGAATATCATGCGCAATACCCGTTGTATGGATTTGCTCAACACAAAGGGTATGGAACCAAACAGCACCTTGAAGCAATTAAGCGCCACGGGCTTTGCGAGATTCACAGAAGATCATTCGATCTACATCTTCACGAGTAGCTCCTTACGTTGACCACCGATGTTCTGACTTTGCCATTTCGAAATTGATCGATCATTCCTTTGATTTTATTTCTTCTTTCGCTAATTTCCGCTCAACACATTTGTTGATGCACATTGACAACTGCGAAGAATCTCAACAGTAAAACCACGGGTGATGTCGGAGAGGCAATTGCCGTTCAATTCCTTGAAAACGAGGGCTATACGGTCGTGGAACGGAACTATCGATATGAACGGGGTGAAATTGATATTGTCGCTGAAAACAACGACGAGCTCGTTTTCGTGGAAGTAAAATCGAGGCATTCGCGGGCGTTTGGGACTCCCGAAGATGCCATTACGGAAAAGAAGGAATCTTACCTTAAACGAACTGCAGAAGGTTACGTGTTCCAACATCACTTGGAGAACAAGAGATGTCGATTCGATGTTATTGCTGTCGAGTGGAAAGGCATGGAACCTCAAATCCGGCATATCAAAAACGTGTTCTAAATCGTATAGACTGAATTATCATGTCCTTTCTCCAAAAGCACGGCGCCCTCTTCACGGATTTCTACCAGTTCACTATGGCGCAGGGATATTTCCTTGCAGGAAGAAAGGATACGCCGGCAACCTTCGATTTCTTCTACCGCGAGAATCCATTCCAGGGAGGCTACGTTATCTTCGCAGGTCTCAGCGATCTCATGGAATATCTTGAGGACATGAGGTTTGATACCGAGGACATCACATTTCTTGCTTCCCTGGGAATGCGGAAAGAGTTCCTTGAGTACTTAAAGGCATTCAAGTTCCGTGGAACCATTTACTCGGTTCGAGAAGGAGAAGTGATCTTTCCCTACGAGCCTGTTGTCCGTGTAGACGGCAATATCATCGAGACACAAATTGTCGAAACGGTATTGCTCAATGTCCTGAATTTTGAATCTCTTATTGCTACGAAGGCATCGCGCATACGATCCGTCGTAGGTGACCGACACGTGGTCGATTTCGGACTTCGGCGTGCTCAGGGGTTAGGAGGCATCCATGCCAGCAAAGCAGCGATCATCGGTGGATTGGACGCGACTTCCAATGTCTATTCCGCATTTGAGTTTGGACTCGAAACATCCGGCACTCAGGCCCATTCCTGGATCCAAAGCTATGATGATGAATTGACCTCGTTTCGGAAATTTGCGGAGTATTATCCGGACCGATGCATTTTGCTTGTCGACACCTACAATACTCTTCGGAGCGGGATCCCCAATGCCGTCACCGTGGCAAAAGAACTTGAAGCCAAAGGTTTCCGACTTATTGGTGTCAGACTGGACAGTGGCGATCTCGCGTATTTGAGCAAGAGGGCAAGACAAATGCTTGATGATGCGGGTCTTCAATATGTTAAGATCGTCGTGTCAAACCAGCTCGATGAGTTCTTGATCCGCAGCCTTTTGCAGCAGGGAGCACCCATCGACTCGTTTGGTGTCGGCACGAGATTGATCACTGCCAACGGTTCTCCATCCTTGGAGGGGGTGTACAAACTCAGTATGTGTGATGGAAGACCGCGTCTCAAGTTTTCAGAGAATTACTCGAAGGTGACTCTCCCGGGTTTAAAGAAGGTCTTGCGGTTCAGGAATGGAGAAGGGATGTTCTATGCCGATGCCGTGGTGCTGGAAACAGAATCGTCGGTAGATCAGATTGTCCATCCACTGTTTCCGGATCAACGAAGTAAACTCAAGAATTGCTCGTCTGAGCCGCTACTCAAGAAAGTGATGGAGAATGGCTTGGTTTTGGAAAAAGCCAGTCTTCCTCAAGAAGCTTCTTCCTACGCGAAGGAACGTCTTGCATTCCTTTCAGCCGAACACAAGAGATTCGAGTACCCCCATACATACAAAGTCGGTCTAAGCGCACGACTTATGGATTTGCGATCAAAATTGGTTGAAGAGCTTCAACGCACTATTGTCTGAAAGTCATGAAAGCACTCTTGGTGGTGGACGTTCAAAATGATTTTTGTCCGGGTGGGGCGCTCGCCGTCTCGCATGGCGACAAGGTAGTGCCGATCATAAATGATCTCATGGGCAAGTTTGAATTCGTGGTGGCCTCCAAGGATTGGCATCCTGCCAACAGTATCCATTTCAAAAAGTGGCCGCCTCATTGTATCCAGAATACAAAAGGCGCAGAATTCCATCCACTGCTCAAAACGAACAGCATAAGTGAGGTGTTTCTCAAAGGAACCAAAAACAAAGATGATGGTTATTCAGCCTTTGAAGCGACAAGCGACGATCTGGAAAAAGTTTTGAAAGAAAAAAATGTCGATGAGCTCTTTGTTACAGGATTGGCGACAGACTATTGCGTTCGTGCATCAGCGTTGGACGCGGTGAAGAAAGGATTTCGCACGTACGTTGTCCGGGACGCAGTAGAGGCTGTCAATGTCCATCCGGAAGATGGAGCCGATGCCCTCGAGGAAATGCGCGAGGCAGGAGTGGTGCTCGTTTCGTCTCGCGATGTGGTATAAGAGGATAGTATCTCCTTACAAACAGACCCTGGTAGATTCTCATGAACGCTCTCCCGTTTATACTTGGCGCACT
>CAZOIM010000013.1:16175-30837 GCA_964579855.1 uncultured Ignavibacteriaceae bacterium
TTGTCCCGCGAAGGCATCATTATCGCATTGACAGTCTACGGTTTCTTCGCGTCGGTTCTCCCGGTGTGGCTGCTGTTGAGTCCGAGGGACTACCTGAGTTCCTACATGAAAATCGGCACGATCGCTGCCCTCGTCATTGGTGTGTTTATCGTCGCACCTGAATTGAAAATGCCGGCCATCACGGAATTCATCCACGGAGGGGGACCGATCATTCCGGGCAAGGTGTATCCATTCGTCTTCATCACCATCGCGTGCGGAGCGATATCCGGATTCCATTCACTCGTTGCCTCGGGCACGACCCCAAAAATGCTCTCAAAGGAATCCGAAGCCCGGATGATCGGATACGGCGCGATGCTGATGGAAGGTCTTGTCGGCATCATTGCCTTGATTGCCGCCAGCTCCCTTTGGCCGGCTGACTACTTCGCCATTAACCTGACTGCAGAAAAATTCCAATCTTTGGGCATGACACCAGTAAATCTTGCTGAGCTTTCGAGAGAAGTCGGAGAGACGGTAGCCGGACGACCAGGTGGAGCAGTATCGCTTGCAGTGGGGTTCGCCCAGATTTTTTCGTCGATTCCTGGTATGCGTGGGCTGATGTCCTATTGGTACCACTTTGCGATTATGTTTGAGGCTTTGTTCATACTTACAACCATCGACGCGGGAACTCGTGTAGGTCGCTTTATGGTCCAGGAATTTGTCGGCAGAGTGTGGAAACCCTTTGAACGAACAAACTGGATTCCGGGGGCAGCAATCTCGACGGGGCTGGTGGTGTTCGCGTGGGGATACTTCATATGGAATGGTTCCATAGGCACAATTTGGCCGATGTTCGGTACTGCCAATCAACTCCTTGCGGGAATTGCGCTCGCCGTTGCTTCAAGCGCAATCATCAATGCCGGGAAAGCGAAGTATGTTTGGATCACCCTTATCCCGATGCTGTTTGTATCCATTACCACATTGGTGGCAGGATGGGAAAACATTTTCGATAATTTCCTTCCATTGCTTAATAATCCTGCGACCGCAACACAAGGGTACGTCAATGCTACGTTAACGGCGGCCATCATGATTTGCGCCGTCATAATTCTGATCGAAGCCGGCAGGAGGTGGTACATGGTGCTCGTACTGAAGGAGAATATTCTTCACGGAAAAGTGGTTTCGACAAATGATCCTTCATACGTGCCACCAGCATATGGTTGTAGTTGACGGAATGTGCCAATGAATCAGGATGAAGTTTACTACGACGTGGAAACCCAGCTCTCCGCCGATGAAGTCGGTGGGTGGAATAACATCCGTTTGATGAGGGTTTCCATCGCAGTCACGTGGAGTGGACAAGATCTTTTCCGACTTTGGGAAGAAGCCTCCGTGCCACAACTGATAAAGTATCTTGAGGGATTTGGCAAAGTCGTCAGTTTCAATGGCGACCGTTTTGACTCGCAGGTCCTTGGTTACTATGCGAACGTCGACTCATTCAGTCGAAAATCATTTGACGTGCTGGTGGATCTTACGCGCCGGCTTGGTCATCGGGTTAGCCTTGACTCTGTGGCCCAAGCAACGCTCGGAATTGGAAAATCTGCCGACGGAATCATCGCACTGAAATGGTGGAAAGAGAAACAGATCGATTTGTTGGCGGAATATTGCCGGAAGGATGTTCAAGTATTGAAGGACGTTGTCGAATTTGGCAGGATAAATCGCTACGTGAAGTATTCGGATCGATCGGGGGGAAGTCGAACCGTCGACGTTGAGTGGTGATCAACTGTAAGAAATCCCGTCGTTTAAATCCAAGCCCAGCCTAGGTACATCGCCTCTCCTGTAAACCCGCCTACAGAAATAATCCTTTTTAGATCGAAGTGTGTAAGTCCCCCTGTCCGTAAGACGACAATACCGCAGATTGATTGAGAAATAAGAATTGAGAAGAGGGGAAGGTCTGAGACGTATTACGCAAATCTGAAGAGATCCATACCTGGGAGGAGTAGCCAATAAAGAAGCCACATGGTGAATCCGATGCTGATGGGGATCGAGATGTTATCGTCGATAAGACCAGACAATGCTTCGACAATTGCGCCGACAGCACTTGCAAAGGCTCCGATCGCGTATTCCATGCCAAGTCTCTCCACTTTTGGTGCGATGAGGACAACGATCAAGGCAGATATGAAAAAGGCAAGTGATCCTTCGAGACTCTTCTTGAAGAAGCGTTGTTTCCCAAACCGACGACCTATGAGTGCAGAAGTTGTATCGGAGACGATGAGAATTGCGAATGCGTTTATTGTGATTATTTTCGGAAAGACAAGAACGCAAAAGCAGGCAGAAAGTAATACGTTTGTGGCACCACTGAGGCGTTTGCTCGAGCCATCTTGTTCATGTTTGCGAAGTAACCATCTGAACCAACTGTAGAACCAACGTGAAATTATCTCGGAATAGTGTCGTGCAACGTCGATAACAAGAAAAGTAGAGGTTATCGGTATGAGCAGCCAAAGCGCCTGTTCCTTCGAAATGAAGTAGTAGATGATCGGGATGGAAAGCGAACACATGTGTATCGCTTTCCGTACCACTTCATTTTTGTACTCGATTGTAGCGTTGTCCTGAAGATGCCCGACCGCGGAGTCGCTGGGAGGGGATGCTGATGGAGAAGACTGCATTAAACGCTCTTCTTGACCTTGACGGGCACAACTGGAGTTGCTTCCGGTGGTGACGCTGGCAAGTTCTTTGGCCGATCCGTCGATTGATCAGGTGCAGTCTTATTCTCGACCGACTGGCCGTTCTTTTGCTTATCCAACGGAGGAAGCTCTTCTCCACGGATGAGCTTGTCAATTTCATCGGCATCGAGAATTTCCCGTTCCAGGAGCGCATTCGAAATCCGATGCAGTGTAGCCTGGTTTTGTTTCAGTATTTTTTCTGCCCGCTTCATGGAATCGGTAACGATGCGCTTTACTTCCTCATCGATCGCGATCTGAGTGCTTTCGCTGAAATTCTTGGTCCGCGTAATCTCCCGACCTAAGAACAATTCCTCTTCTTTTGCGCCATAGGCAAGTGGGCCGAGTTTATCGCTCATGCCCCATTCGCACACCATCTTGCGGGCGAGCTCGGTGGCGCGTTCAATATCATTCCCTGCACCGGTTGTTCGCTGATTGAAGATGAGCATTTCCGCAGCTCTTCCTCCCAGGGCATACGTGATCATTGTCTCGAGATACTCTTTTGAGTACGTATGTTTTTCATCGATAGGAAGATATGTCGTCACACCAAGGGCGCGACCGCGTGGAATGATGGTGACTTTGTGAACGGGATCGGACTCCGGCAGGAATCGTGCAACAAGGACGTGACCCGATTCGTGGTAGGCAGTGACTTTCTTTTCTCGGTCCGAGATAATCATGGATTTGCGCTCCATGCCCATCATCACTTTATCCTTTGCCGCCTCAAAATGATGCATCGAGACCGCCTTGCTGTTCTGTCGTGCAGCAAGAAGGGCGGCTTCGTTGACGAGGTTGGCAATATCCGCGCCAGAAAGACCGGGTGTACCTTTTGCAAGCACATCAAGTTTCACATCAGCATCGAGAGGAATATTTTTTGTATGAACCCGGAATATTCCTTCGCGTCCCTTCACATCTGGCCGATCAACGACAACTTGTCTGTCGAATCGTCCTGGACGCAGGAGCGCGGGATCGAGGACATCTAGACGGTTCGTCGCTGCAATGATGATGACACCGGTATTCTGCTAAAACCCGTCCATCTCCACCAGCAATTGATTGAGGGTCTGTTCGCGTTCATCGTGACCTCCACCAAGCCCTGCGCCTCTGTGGCGGCCTACCGCGTCAATTTCATCGATGAAAATGATGCAAGGGGCATTCTTCTTCCCCTGTTCAAACAGGTCCCTCACCCGGCTCGCACCGACTCCAACGAACATTTCAACAAAATCGGCTCCGCTTATAGAGAAGAACGGTACCCCCGCTTCGCCGGCGACAGCACGTGCCAGCAACGTCTTTCCGGTTCCCGGAGGGCCAAGCAACAGCACTCCTTTAGGTATCTTCCCTCCGAGTCTTTGGAATTTCGATGGCTCCTTTAAGAACTCAATGACTTCCTGCAATTCGATCTTGGCTTCGTCAGCGCCTGCAACATCCTGGAATGTCACTTGTGACATTCCTTCGGTTAGCACTTTCGCACGACTCTTCCCGAATGAGAATAAACCTTTCGTGCCGCCGGCGCCGGCTTGCATGCGTCGGAAAATGACCAGCCATATACCGACCAGGAATACCCACGGAAGGATTCCTATCGCAGTTTGCATCCAAACGTTGTCTTCTTTCTCAATGTTAAACTTGACGTCCTTGGCATTCCAATCGGCGATCATCTTCTGATCGACGTAGGGGAGCGTCAATTCAATACGAGTGGCATTTTTGGCCGTTTTGTTACTCGCCGTTTGAATGTCGGTGGGTTGTTTGAGCTTGCCGTGAAAATCGAAGTCGCTCAGATTGGATTTCTTGATTACCGCTTCTGCGATTTTTCCATCGCTGAGGAGGGTCTGATATGTTGTGTAGCTGATTTCGTATTCGGTTTCCTGATCAGTCTTGAATGCCCACATAAGAAGGAACACAGCGGCTACAATTGCCACCCAGCTCAAAACGACCCGACCAAATTTCCCCCACGTCGACTCGTCCTCTCGTAACTGCCGGGGGGCCTTTTTTGGTGGTTTTTGCATTATTGGACGCCTCCGAGGTTGCTGGCCATCCTTGGACTTGTTATCTGCATTATCATCATTGTTCAAATTAAAATTCATGTCATTCTCCTTCGCCTTCCTCATCTTCTTCGAATTAGCCCTTTTTCTCCCCCGAAGAAGCGAGTTTGTAGATTGACCGTAAGTTACGAACTTTTTGCGCGTAGTCCAAACCGTATCCCACGACAAAATCCGGAGGAATCTCGAATCCAACGTAGTCGATCGGGAAATCGATTTTTGCCACTTTTTTCTTGAACAACAACGAGACAATCCTCAGGGAACTTGGGTTTTCGCGGGTGATAATTTTCTTGATGAAGTCAATCGACAAACCTGAATCGACAATGTCTTCCACAACGATGATGTCTCTCCCTGTCACCTGACAATTCAGTTCTTTCAGCATCCGAACCTGTCCGGACGAAATCTTTGCGTCTCCATAGCTGGAAAGTTTGAAGAAGTCAACTTCGCAATCAATGGTAATTTCCCGCACAAGGTCTGCGAAGAAAATGAACGATCCATTCAGGATGCCGATGAATATTGGGACTTTTCCCCTGTAATCTTCATCGATCGTTTTTGCAATTTCCTTAACGCGCTTGAGGATTTGTTCTTCGGAAATGAAGGTTTCGAATGTGTCACCGTTTACGACGATCTGAGATTTCATTTAATTTGCCTGGTTGGTAGAGATCGAATACGTTAATCTAACGGCACTGCGCGTCGATTCAGTAATTCTGTATCGACTATCAAGCCTCTTACCGCACACCCATACAATATCCTCGTTGGATTCAAGGACTGCGGTTTGCATCTTTTCGATCATCGGGGTTTTGACATCGTTAAAGAAGTCACTCAACTTCTTTTTGCCCCTCATCCCAAGCGGAACAAACCAGTCTCCGGGCCTCCAAATTCTGAGCCTCAGGGGTTGCTTGATCATATCAAAGTCCACGTATTCTGTGTTTCCATCGCGGGCATAGATTGTTGGCAGAGGACCAGGCTTCCCAAGCGCAAACGTGTAGCGGCCAATACTGTAAGTATTGCCAATTTCCACTCGTGTTGAAGAGTTCACGGATTCAAAGCTCTCACAGAAAATCAGATGATCCCGGTCTCTGTAAACGACAAAATGAGTGGAAAGATTCAGAGAGTGACCTGACTGCTTTGAACACAGTTCGATGATTTTGTTGACCTTGATGATGCTCGGTTCAATGTCGAGATGTCGCAAGACGCGGAGAATAATCTCCTCCTGAACAAACTGGCGTTCCTGCGAAAATGAAGACACCAGGATCTCACACTGTGTCCCGTTGAATCTCACAACTTGTGGCAAACGATCATCAACGAATTTGTCGATATACCGAGTGAGGTGTTTCATGACACTCGATACCCGATTGAGAGCATCGGTAGCATCTGTGCCAAGTTCTCGAGTGAGGAAGGGAACGACCGAATGTCGCAAATAATTCCTTGAATACACTAGAGATTGATTTGAGGAATCATTCCTGTATCCAATACCGTTCTCGAGTGCATAGTTCAAAATTCGCGTCCTTCTCGCGAAAAGGAGCGGCCTGATAATGTGACCAGAAGTCCTGCTGATTGGAATGCCGGAAAGACCACGAACACCGCCTCCACGGAGTGCGTTGAACAGGACTGTCTCAGCGTCATCATCCGCCTGATGGCCTGTCGCGACCGCATCTGACCCCGTCTGTAGTCTGACCTCTTCGAAAAATCTGTAGCGTGCTTCTCGTGCAGCTACTTGTTTCGAGACTCCCAATGTGTGTTTCAAGCCAATGGTGTCCACTCGTTGACAATAGATTGGGAGGCCGGCATTTGCGGCAATCTGCCTGACAAATTCTTCGTCACCTGTTGACTCGTTGCCCCGTAGTTGATGATTAATATGAACGACAGCGAGATCCAGATGCCAGTCTGATCTCAGTTTGAGCATAAGGTGGAGTAACACCACGGAATCCACTCCACCGCTTACGGCAACGACGAGCCTCTGGCCTGGCAGGAAAAGCGTGTTCGCCCGGCAGAACCGTTCGAGATCGTTGATCAATGTCGCGTTAGAAATCATGAGTTATCCGTTGCTACAAGCCTATAAAAAAAAATGACTTGGTGGCAAGTCACTGAAAGAATAATCAAAGTGTATGAGTGGATTATTCAAGAAATTCTTACTCAAGATATGGCTTTTTGGAAGGAAAGACAATATGGGTTGCTTCTCCCACTGTTCAACAAAAGTGGATTCTTGGGAATACACCATCAAGTTTGGTGGGACGTGGAATCCTAAGGGCAGGGGAGCATATTTCTGCTCTGCAGTGTGGGATGATTCCTCAAAGGGCGAGCAGCCCGAAAGAACTGCCAGGTCATTCAAGCTCTCCGCTATGTATGTTCTTTGGACAATTCCAATACAACATTCGCTCACGAAAGATAGGCGCAACGCCATTTCCTCCTACCTTGCCTTTACTATGAACATTCGATAACTTTTTATCGACATGAAAAGTCTTTGGTATAAAATCGGGCTTGGCTATTTTCTGCTTGTTTGCATCAGCATCGGAATAAGCGTAGTTGCAGTTTACAATTTTTCACGTCTTAATGATTTCATCAGTGCCATCCTGCACGACAATTACCAGGGTGTACTGGCAGCCGAAAACATGGTCAAGGCGCTTGAACGACAGGAAAATGCACACGTCTCCATGTTGTATGACGACATTGATTCCTCCTATACACAGTTTAACCTGAATACGACCGGTTTCCAGGGATGGCAGGAAAAGGCGCTTCTAGCCTCCACCAATCGACTCGAAGTCGAACTTCTTCTGGACATCGGGAAAGATTACAGACAATACGTTGCGCTGACCGATTCATTGTATTACATCCTCCAATTGACACACGGAAGGCAGAAAGGGGTGCAATTCAGAGCATCGGTATTGAGACCAATCGCATCCAGATTGAAGGAGCGTTCTTTTTCGGTCCTTGAGATCAACCAAAACGCAATGACAAACACGGAAACGCGTATTCGTTCGACTGTCACCGATGCAACGTATACGGTCGTTCTGGCGTCAATCGTTGCCCTCATTTTGAGTATCATCGCGAGCGTGAGAATCACAAGGGCCGTCACAACTCCTGCTCAGAAGCTGACCCAGAGTGTTCGTAAAATCGCACAAGGACACCTCAATCAGAAGATTGACGTTTCTACGGACGACGAAATTGGCGAACTAGCGGCCGAATTCAATAAAATGACCGAGCGTTTGCGCGCGTACGAAGAAATGAATATTCATCAATTGATTTCGGAGAAAAAGAAATCTGAAACGATTGTCGAAAGCATTGCAGATCCGATCATTGTGACGAATAATGAAGGGCTCGTTGTTTTGATGAATAGAGCTGCAGAGGATGTACTCGATGTTGATGCGAATGCCTTGAACGGCAAGTCATTGCAAGGAGTCCTCAAAGACGAACGATGGGCGAAACGACTCAGTTCAGGGCCAATCGATCAGCAGGAGAGCCAGCGTCGGGACGAGTTGATGACCCTCGAACGGAGAGGCAGGAAACTTTACTTGCGTCCGAGGCAGACGAAGATCCTGGATGGGAATCAGCGCGTTGAGGGAACCGTGACGTTGCTGCAGGATGTCACGCGCTTCAAGGATTTGGACGAAATGAAAACAGAGTTCCTGGCCACAGTCTCACACGAATTTCGGACGCCATTGACTTCGATCAATATGACAGTCGATATTTTGTCCAAGGAAGTTGTTGGTACCATCAATTTGAAACAACGCGAGTTGCTCCTGGCAGCCAAAGATGACTGCGATCGATTAGGGAAACTTGTGAAAGAATTGCTCGATCTTTCGAAACTCGAATCCCGTCGGCAGGAAATGAAAATGGAATCGGTAGATGTTAGAGAACTCATTGAAGAATCCCTTAAGCCCTTGCAGTTGCCGTTCAAACAGAAACAAATCTCTTTGAACACGGCTGTCAATCCCGATGCCCTCCACGTCACCGGCAATCGACAACAACTCGCCTGGGTAGTCACCAATCTTGCAAGCAATGCTCTCCGTTTTACCTCTCAGGGAGGCTCAGTGAATATCTCAGTGGAGAAACAGAACGATGCTGTTTGCGTCGGAGTAACCGACACAGGGCCGGGAATTCCGCTTCAGGCTCAACGTACTATTTTCGACAAGTTCGTGCAGATCAAAGAACCTGCCGAGACAACGCCGGGAAGCGTGGGGCTTGGACTTGCGATTGCCCGCGAAGTAGTGGAAGCGCACGAAGGCAGGATCTGGGTTGAAAGCACGGAAGGAAAAGGAAGCACCTTTTACTTCACTCTTCCTGTCAAAAGTTAGGTGACTATGCCTGCGGAACAAGGTCATATCTTGGTCGTCGATGACGAAAAGAATGTGTTGAGCACCGTGGGAATATGTCTCGACTCACTTGGATTCAAGACGACCCTCTGCTCAAAGCCCCAGGACGTAATTGCACTGCTCGGAAATGATTCATACGACATGGCGTTCGTTGATCTGAAGATGAGCCCGCTGGACGGAATGGAAGTCATGGCGGAAATAAAGCTCCACTCTCCCTCGACCTCCGTAATTATGATGACCGCCCACGGCTCTATTGACAATGCGGTGGAGGCCATCAAGCGTGGTGCAGATTTCTATTTGCAAAAGCCTTTTCACTTTGAGGAACTGAAGATTTTTGTTCTCAACGCCTGGGAGCATTATCAGCTTCGTAGGGAGGTGCGGGAGCTTCGGGCGCAAATGGGCGTCGCAAAAAATCCTGACGAATTCGTCACCCGCAATAGAGACATGCTCTCCCAACTTGATCTCGCCATACGAGTTTCGGACAGCGCAATGAGCGTCCTGATCGAAGGCGAAAGCGGGACAGGAAAGGAACTCGTCGCCCAGCAGATTCATCGAAAAAGCATGCGGGGCGAAAAGCCGTTTGTGAAAGTGAATTGCGCCGCCATCCCGGAACAATTGCTGGAGAGCGAACTCTTCGGTCACATCCGCGGTGCTTTCACGGGCGCGGTGAAAGACAGGCAGGGACGTTTTGAGATTGCGGATGGTGGATCGATTTTTTTGGATGAAGTAGCGGAGATTTCGCCGTCGACACAGGTGAAATTGCTGCGTGTTCTTCAAAGCAAAGAATTCGAACGCGTGGGCGAGAGCATGACGCGCAAAGTTGACGTGCGGGTCATTGCTGCGACCAACCGCGACCTCGACGAGGCGCTAAAAGAAGGTACCTTTCGACAGGATCTATTCTATCGTCTCAATGCAATTCGCATCAGGCTCCTCCCGCTGCGCGAACGTCCGGAGGATATCCCAATCCTCATACAACATTTTCTCACAAAATTCGCTGAAGGACGGGAGTACAATGTATCGCCCGAAGCTGACAAAATTCTTCGAGCGTATCGTTGGAGCGGCAATGTGAGAGAATTGGAAAACGTTATACAACGTGCCGTCCTTCTGGCGAGCAACGGCATTATTGATGTCATTCATTTGCCGGATGAAGTGAGAAATGCGGGCGAGCGTCCTCCACAATCTCTCTCGTTGGAGGAAGTCGAAAAAATACACATCAAGCGGGTTCTTCAGCATTCAAAAGACTATGATGAGGCGGCAACGATCCTTGGCATTGATCGGGCTACGTTGTGGAAGAAAAGAAAAAAATTCGATCTCTAGCTGGATGACTTTCGGATTGAGAGGCTTCTGTTTTCGAACTGCTATGAGAAGTTATCTTCGATTTTTGACCTACCAATTTTACAGTTTTCTCAAAATTGATGTTGTCTTTGGCAACGTCCGCCTAAGTGTCGCAAAGTGAATGACTAAGGTGATGTCCGCGGATTCTAACAATATCGATATTGCATTCGGCAACGCGAATCGAATTGTCTATTGGGCATGATGGCTAATTTCAATCAAAATGCGTCATCTTGTGTTGACTATGATGGCACCTCCTTTGCTATCTTATAGACCAAGATTGATGACATGAATTGAGTTTTCTGTTCTCATAACAACGAGAGGATCTTATGGCAACTAAACTTTCAACCCTTGATAATCTTGATATCGCCATTCTCGAGCCGCGCGGATCACTTATCGGGGGTGAGGAAACTGATGAACTAAAGACAAAAGCAAAAGACCTGATCGAACAGGGAAACAAGAAACTCATTCTTGACCTGGGAGGCGTCACGTACATCAACAGCTCGGGGATTGGAGCATTGGTAAGCATTCATTCCCAGTATCAGAAAGCCCAGGGCAAAATCAAAATTTGTAATATGGGCAAGGGTGTACAGAACGTCTTTGTTATAACGAAACTGACGAGCGTATTTGAGATTGACGAAGATAGAGAAAAAGCGGTAAAGAGTTTCAAAGGATAAGAAGGAATCATCATACTACACTCAATCAACTTTACACAGGAGTACTTTTGATATGAAGACATCCACGTTTAACATGATCGTTCTTGTCGTAGCCGCAGTCACAGGCTATGCGATCTATGAATTCGCACTTCCTAAGTTCCTGCAGGATGGAGGACCACTCGTTGCTCTCCTCTTGGCCCTCATTATCATGTTGTTGGCTTTCATTTTCGAGCGACTCTTTTCTATCCGGAAGGCACAAGGAAAGGGATCAACGGCAACCTTTTTGAAGAACGTCCAACAGGCGGTCAACACAGGCGACATCGATGGCGCACTTGCTGCATGCGATAAACAACGTGGTTCGATGGCAAACGTGATTCGGACCGGGTTGGAACGTTACAACACGCTTGTTGCATCCGGTGACGTTAAGAATGCGAGGGAAATGAACGAGAGCATCCAGCGCTCGATCGAAGAAGCAACGATGTTGGAAGTCCCCATGCTGGAACGAAACCTCGTTTCACTTTCGACGATTGCATCGATTGGAACGATGGTCGGACTTCTCGGCACGGTTATCGGGATGATTCGGGCATTCAATGCGATGGCTGTTGCAGGCGGGCAACCTGATGCGATCTCACTATCTCGCGGTATTTCCGAAGCACTGGTCAACACGGCGGGCGGTTTGGTCGCAGGAATCGGCGGGATCATTTCGTACAATTTCTTTGTCACGAAAATTGACAACTTCACGTACATGATCGATGAAGCGAGTTACGCCATTATCCAATCGCTGTCGAGCAAGGTTACAACGAAATCCAAGTAAAAGGAGATTATTATCATGCCGAAACACAAGAAAGCGCGTGTTGGCACTCGTATCGACATGACGCCCATGGTAGATGTCGCGATGCTGCTCTTGACGTTCTTTATGCTCGCGACAACATTTAAGCCGCCTGAAGAAGTAACGGTGGCGTTGCCATCATCTCATTCGGCGTTCAAAGTACCGGATGTCGATGTCATGACTATTACGGTCAACAAAGACGGAAAAATTTGGCTTGGCGTGGACAATCAAGGTCAAATGGAAGCATTGTTCGGAAAGTCTGCACGGTATAAGATGGCAGTTCAGATTGACAGGAAAGAAGATCTTGGAAATTTGCTGATTCAAGCCCGTATCAGGAATCCACGACTTAAGACTGTTGTCAAGGGTGACAAAGGTGCGCCATTTGGACCTGTCGAAGATGTAATGGACGTGCTGCAAAAGACTCAGATAACACGGTTTAATCTTGTCACCGAATTCGACAAATCGTAAGTGCAGTAAATAATTCACGAGATCTAATCTCGTTCTAGTGTTGACAATAAGGAGCTTATCATGGCTGCCGTCGAAACTGGCCAACCAAGGGCCCACGGAAAACAGAAAAAGAAGAAAAGAAGAGTAGGCGTCCGAATTGATATGACACCAATGGTCGACGTGGTTCTGCTGTTGTTGACGTTCTTCATGCTGACAACTGCATTCATGAAACCCCAGGCCATGGAGATCAACCTGCCGCCGGATACCAAGCAAACTGTCGAGGTGGCGGAATCCAGCCTCCTCACGTTGAGAGTATCTCAGGACTTCACCATCTTTTGGAGCGTTGGATCTGATCCCAAACTTCAAAAGCTTGCCTTCGCTGATTTGCGGTCATTTCTTATTGACAGGAACAGAGCGAATCCCAAGCTGATTACACTCCTCAAGGTCGATCGCGAAGCAACGTTTAGGAATATGGTTGATATCATGGATACTATAGTCAATACGGCCAAGGTCGAACGTTTCAGTATTGCGCCGATGACAGATGCTGACAAGAAGCTCATGGCAAAAGCAGGATAGGAGGTACCTATGTCCCGAAAAGAAATGCAAATGGATGCGACAAAGGAAGTGGATGCAAAGGATAGTGCGGGTAATTTTGTTCCCTACAAGACCAGAGGGTACGGCGCTCCTGAACTGAAGCAGTTCTACCAGAAGTTCATGTTCAGGGGAGTGGTGATTGGCGCCGTGATTGTGGGTGCAATTGTGGGACTCTACTATGTGCCCCAGCTGCTCGCAAGCGAGGAAGAGCCAATCCATACTATCCGACTTATGAAATACACGGATCTTGGTCCTCCTCCGTCAATTACGCAGACTGCTGCGGCGCCTTCGGTTGCCGTGGCGTCGACTGCTGTCAAGCCAAGCATCGGTATTCCTGTTCCTGTACCGGATGCCGAAGTAAATCCTGAGCAGACTTTTGCCACACAGCAGGAGTTAAGCCAGGCGGCAAGTCCGGCAACCGAAGGCACTGGCACCGGAACTGGCGTTGCGATTCAACCAGATCTCAATATCGATGAGCCACCGCCGGATTTTGTGCCGTATGAGAAAGAGCCGACTGTTGTAAAGAAGGTTGAACCGAAGTACCCCGAAATTGCGCTGCGTGCGGGTCTTGAAGGAAATGTCTTTCTGAAAGTTTGGGTCACGAAAGAAGGCAAAGTACGGGAAGCAGTCATTATCAAGAGCGACGCCGAAATATTCAACCAGGCAGCCAAAGATGCAGCGATACAATGGGTGTTTACTCCTGCAGTGATGCAGAAAGGACCAGTTGCGGTTTGGGTTTCGATCCCATTCCGGTTCAGGTTGACAGGGAAATAGTTGGTACTCGCTGGACTTGGAATTTCCATCAACGAAGATTCCGTGTCCACGCAAGATTTTACGAGGTGCAGGGAATGCAGCAAAGGACGCAAGTCGAATTCCAGAAAGGAGAATGCCATGAAAGCATTGGCCGATGGTTCTCTCTACAGTTCTGGGTACGGTGCGCCGGAACTGAGGCAGTGTTACCAGAGATATATGTCTCGTTCATTGGTACTCTCTATTACGCTGCAATTAGCTTGTGTGGCTTCGTTGTATGTTGTTCGTGCACCTGAGGTCAAGATTGAACCGAATCATCCAGCAATAATAATCCCTTACCGACCTCAGTTACCGCTGCCATTTATCCAAACAAACTTTTCATCTGGCGTAATCAACGCTGCAAAGAACCTGCTTCGTTCAAAGTATGCTATTCCGGTTCCCGTGACATATCCGGTTATTGACTCCAATGTTTTCGATCTGGCTTCCAGGCGATCCGGAGGCGAGAATGGACAATTCGAAGGTGTTTCGGATCCGGGAGTTGGAGGCGATTTCTACGGGATTCCTGGAAAAGATGAATTCGAACCACCTCCATTCAGGGCGGTTGAAAAAATACCTGAAATCGTGAAACGGGTGGAACCCCGCTACCCGGAGATCGCAGCGAGAGCGGGAATTCAAGGGACGGTGTATTTGAAACTTTGGATCGACAGTTTCGGAAAAGTCCGAAAGACTGTTGTCCTTAAGAGCGACGCACAGATATTGGACTCCTCAGCTGAGGATGCGGCGAAGCAATGGATATTCACTCCGGCGATCATGCAACATGCACCGGTTTCGATTTGGGTAAGTATTCCGTTTAGGTTCAAACTAGTCGAAAAGTAGGTCTTGGATTAGTTTGCATGACTGGATTTGATAAGATGAAAGCACATGTGTTGTCCAAATACTTCGGATATTCAGTCTCACTCGTGAGTCTGTGTGTTGGAACAATTCTTCTTTCCGGTCTTTTTGTCCGATTTACATTCCCTGGTCA